>NZ_JBHYTK010000134.1:0-23079 GCF_042749255.1 Streptomyces sp. NPDC059524
CGCGCGTGTGGGGCGCGCGGGCTCCCCGACCCCGCGGGACCGCTCCCGGGCCTTCGCTCCGGGGGCGCCGGGCGGCCCGCGTCGATACCGTTCCGCCATGGCCGACTACCGCATCGAGACCGTCCGCAACGGCGAACGCGACTGGACCGCCCGCAACGACCGGGGCGCCGAGGTCCGTATCGCCCCCGCCGACTCCGCCGGCGCCCAGCCCTCCTTCACCCCCGTCGAACTGCTGCTCGCCGCCCTCGGCGGCTGCGGCGGCCTGGTCGTGGACCGCACCGCCCGCACGGTCGAGCACGACGCGCTGCGCATCGTCGTCGAGTCCGTGTCCCGCCCCGAGGACGACGGCCGGATCGGTGCCGTCCGCGTCTCGTACGAGATCGAGCTGCCCGAGGGTGAGCCCGGTGCCGCCGAGGCGCTGGAGCGCGGCATCCGGCTCACCCACGAGAAGTACTGCACGGTCAGCCGCACCGTCGAGCACGGCGCCCGCGTCGAGGCCCTGGGCCCCGACGGGACGATGCTCTTCATGGGCGGCTGACCGCGGACCGGCCCGCCCGCACTACGGCAGGGCGTGCACCTTCGGTCCGACCGCGCTCGACCAGGCGCCGCCCGCCGTCGCGTCCCAGTTCGTCGACCAGGTCATCGCGCCGCGCAGCCCCGGGTACGTCTTCGACGGCTTGAACGTGCCGCAGCCGGTGCCGCGCGTCAGGCAGTCGAGGGCCGCGTTGACCACCGACGGGGCGACGTAGCCGCTGCCCGCGCCGCGCGTGGACGCCGGGACGCCGAGCCCGACCTGCGAGGCGTCGAGGCCGCCCTCCAGCTGGATGCAGGCGAGCGCCGTGAGGAAGTCGACGGTGCCCTGGCTGTAGACCTTGCCGTCACAGCCCAGCATCGAACCGCTGTTGTAGTACTGCATGTTGACGACCGTGAGGATGTCCTTCACGTTCAGCGCTGTCTTGAAGTACTCGCCGGCCGTCGACTGCATGTCGATCGTCTGCGGCGCCATCGTCAGCACGAACTTCGACCCCGCCTTGGCGGCGAGCTGACGCAGCGCCTTGGTCATGTACGTCGAGTTCAGCCCGTTCTCCAGGTCGATGTCGACGCCGTCGAAGCCGTACTCCGACATCAGCGCGTACGCGCTGTCGGCGAAGGCGGTCGCGGACGCGTCGCTGTTGACGGAGATGCTGCCCTTCTCGCCGCCGACCGAGAGGATCACGGACTTGCCCGCGGCCTGCTTCGCCGCGATGTCCGCCTTGAAGTCCGCTGTGGAGGCGTAGCCGACCGCCGGGTCGAGGTTGAAGGTGATCTGCCCCGGCGTGGTCGTCGCGTCGGCGAAGGACACGGCGATGATGTCGTACTGCGCGGAGACGTCACGGAGCTTCTGCACCGTCGCGCCGTTGTCGAAGTTCTGCCAGTAGCCGGTCAGCGCATGCGCGGGCACCGTCCCGCCACCGCCCCCGCCGCCCCCGGACTTCGCCGTGCGCGCGCTCACTGCGGTGGACCGGGCGGACTCGCCCGCCGCGTTCGACGCGCTGACCTGGAAGCTGTACGCGGTGTCGGCCGCGAGCCCCGTGACGGTCGTGGCGGCGCCCGCGACGGAGGCCACCTTCGTGCCGTCCCGGTAGACCGTGTAGTTGGTGGCGCCGCTGACCGGCGTCCAGGACAGGTCGACGGACGAGGCGGTCACGGTGCCGGCGGTGAGCCCGGCCGGCACCGCCGGGATCACGACCGGGTCGGTGCCGCCGCCCCCGTCCGGGCCGCGCACGTCGATGTCGTCCGCGTAGTAGGCGCTCTGCCCGTACCAGCCGTGGGTGTAGATCGTGACCGAGGTCGTGTTCGCGCCGGTCGTGAAGCTCGTCGTCAGCTGCTGCCAGGACGATCCGCCGGGGGTCCAGGTCGAGACGTCGGTGGTGCCGGTGCCCCGGGCGCCCAGGTACACATAGCTGCCCTGCACCCAACTGCTCATCTGGTACGTCGAGTTGGGCTTGACCGCGACGGTCTGGCTGCACTCGGCGGTGTCCTGGCCCGAGGGGGTCGCCTTGAGGGCCTTGGCGCCGCCGTGCACGGGCGAGGTGACGGCGGTGCCGCTGTTCGCGCTGCACGTCCAGCCGCTCAGGTCGGCCTCGAAGCCGGCGTTCTTGGCCACGTTCACATCGGCGGCCTGGGCCGGCGCGGCGAGCGCCGTGACGCCGAGCGCGGCGGCCGAGGTGACGGCGAGCAGAGCGCCGAGCCTCCGGCGGGTGCCGGTTCTGCGATGACGTACACGGTCCACGGGTGCCTCCGGGGGGAGAGGTGAGGAACGGGAGTGAACGGTGGCCACCGCTGCTGTGCGCCAAAGTTGGTCCAGACCAATCGAGTTGTCAAGGGTTCACGTTCCGGCCGGATGCGATGAGTTCTCCGGCGGGTCACGGTCATCACAGGTGGGCGGGCCGCACCGGACCGGCCCCAGACGATCACCGGAGGCCGCGATGAGCGCGCACGCGAACGCCGAAACGGCGCTGGACAAGGAGTTCAGCGCCGTCCTGGAGAAGAGCCCGGAACCGGGCGGATGGACTTATGTGGTGTGGCCGGAATCGGCCGCCTTCTTCGGTACCCGGGGTCTGGTCAAGGTCCGCGGCACCGTCGACGGCCGCGCCTTCACCAGCTCCTTCATGGCCCTCGGCGACGGCCGCCACAAGCTGCCGGTGAAGGCCGAGCTGCGCCGGGCGATCGGCAAGGAGGCGGGCGACGTTGTCACGGTCCGGCTGGAGGAGCGGCTCGGCTGAGCGGGCCGGAAGGCCCGGAGCGGGCGCCTGCGGTGCGGCGCCCGCCTCGGTGACTCAGAGCAGGCCGCGTACGTAGGCCGCCTGTCCGGCGTGCTGGAGGTCGTCCGACAGCACGCTGATCAGGCGGACGGCCAGCGACACCGGCGGGTCCCAGCGGGTGTCGACGATGCGGTCGAGCGCCGCGTCGTCGAGTCCGGCCAGGAAGCCCAGGGTCTGCTCGTGCACCGCGTCGTAGTACTCGCGCAGCACGTCGGCCGACTTCACCCGCACCTCGCCGACCTGCTTCGGCGAATGCCCGTACCCCGTGTCCGCCTCGGGCAGCGGCAGGTCGAAGCGCTCGGCCCAGCCCTGCGACCGCCACACCTGGTCGCGGTCCGCCGCGTCCGCCAAGTGGTCGTCCTGCACCCGGGTGAGATGCCAGATCAGCCAGGCGACGGAATTCGCCTCGGCCGTCGGCCGGGCATGAAGATCGGAAACGGAAATGCCGTCCAGTACGGCGTGCACTTCCTCGCGAATTCTTCCGTAACCGTCGATGAGAACCTCGTGTGAGCGCATGAGGAGCAGTGTCGTCCACCGTGCCGGTTTCGGCCAATTCTGGGCCGGACTTCGGCAGGAGACTGGCGCGAAAGCTGTGGTGACAGTGGGTCCCGAGTGCCGATACTCAACAGGTGGGATGGTTGAAATCCGTTCCGCGACAACGGGGCACGGCACGTCGAGAACCGCATCGCCGGCCGTTCCCGCCGCCGCGCTCGATCACTGGTCAATTGCTCACCAAGTACTGATCAATGACGTCAGGCAATGGGGGAGATCGTGCACGACGAATTCCTGTGCCATGTCACCGCGTACGGAATCTCCGGCGGACGGCGCGTGGGGGTCCCGCTCGGCACCTACCGCGCCCCGACCCTGCCGCTCGCCCTGTGGTGGTTACGGGACCGGGCGTCCTGGATCGCCGAGCGCCTCGACCCCCGCCCCGGACTTCCGCACTTACCCGAAGGGGCCCTCGTGCCGGTCGCCGAGGACGCCCCCGATGTGCCGGCCCGGCTGCGCGCCTGGTGCGCCGACGACGGACAGCAGGACCACGCCGCCGAGGAACTGGCGGACGGGCGGCTGGTGCGGATCACCGCCCAGGACGACACCACCGAGTACGAACTCCTGGCCGAGTCCGTGGACGCCCTGCGGATGGCGAGGACAGCGCTGCGCGTCACATCCCCCGGCAGGACTGCCCTGCCCGTCCCGGGGTAGCAGCACGCTGCGGAAGCCTCCCCGACGGAGGTCCTCCCGGTGTGAGAGAGACGCGGAATGACGGAACGATTCGACGAGGTGCCGGCGCCGAGATGCGCCGCGGCGACCATGGAACCCCTGTGGCGGGCGACCCACTACTCCGGCGGCACGGGGTGCAGCGCGCAGGCGCGCGCTTTCGCCGAGGCCTTCCTGGCCCGGCTGCGGCAGACCTGGAGCGTCGCCCTGGACCGGGTGACCGCGGGCGACGTCCTGCTCGTCGTCAGCGAGCTGATCACCAACGCGGACCGGCACAGCCCGGGCCCCTGCGTCCTCGAACTCGAGGGGACGCCCCGCCAGGTCACCGTCACCGTCTACGACAGCGGGGCCGCCGTCCCGTACCGCCGGCCGCGCGATCCCGCCCGGGTCGGCGGACACGGACTCGAGATCGTGGGCGCGCTCGCCGAGCTCCGCGTGGAGCGCGTACCGGTCGGCAAGCGGGTCAGCGCCGTCCTGACGCTCCCGGCCTGACCGCTCCGGCTCGACCCGCCCCCGACCCTCCCTTTGCCCGGCTTAAGGGCCCTTTTGCGCGCCGCGCCGCCTGAAATGAACCTTTTGTCCGTTTATCGGTTCTACGGTGCGGGGGTCGGTGTCCGTGTGGGGGGACGTACAACGCGCCCTCGCGCGGCGCGGGTTGGGATGTCCATGAGTTCCAGCAAGGCAATGAGCCGCAGGGAGATGGGGCGCCTGGGTCTCGGGGTCGGTCTCGGTGCCGCCGCCGCGGCGACGCTCAGCGGATGCGCCGGCGAGGCGGAACAGCCCGCCCCCCAGGCCGGTCCGGGCCGCCGCCCCGACCGCCCCGCCGCCCCCAAGAAGAAGGCCCCGCGCCTGATCGGCGACGGCTCCACCTCCTACACCGGCGCTCAGCCGAACCAGCCGGCCGCGGCCGCGCCGCTGGAGCCGGGCCAGACCCCGCCGCAGTTCGTGATCTTCTCCTGGGACGGCGCGGGCGAGGTCGGCAACGGGCTCTTCCCGCGCTTCCTCGACCTGGCCCGTGAGCACAACGCCCACATGACCTTCTTCCTCTCCGGGCTCTACCTCCTGCCGGAGTCCAGGAAGCGTCTCTACAACCCGCCCAACAACCCGGTCGGCGCCTCCGACATCGGCTACCTCACCGACGGGCACGTCCGGGAGACCCTCAAGAACGTCCACCAGGCCTGGATGGACGGCCACGAGATCGGCACCCACTTCAACGGGCACTTCTGCGGCGGCTCCGGCTCGGTCGCCAACTGGAACGCCGCCCAGTGGCGCAGCGAGATCGAGCAGGCCCGCACCTTCGTCAAGTCCTGGCGCACCCACACCGGTTGGCACGACCACCCGTCGCTGCCCTTCGACTACGACAAGGAGCTCATCGGCGGCCGCACCCCCTGCCTGCTCGGCCAGGAGAACCTGCTGCCCGTCGCCCGCGAGCTCGGCTGGCGCTACGACGCCTCCTCGCCCGGCGGACTCCAGCGCTGGCCCGACAAGAAGCAGGGCATCTGGGACCTGCCCCTGCAGGGGATCCCGTTCCCCGGCCACCGCTTCGAGGTCCTGTCGATGGACTACAACATCCTCGCCAACCAGTCCAAGAACTCCACCCGCGCCCCGTCCTACAACTACCCGGGCTGGCGCACCCAGGCCACCGAGTCCTACCTCGCCGGATTCCAGCGCGCCTACGAGACCAACCGCGCCCCGTTCTTCATCGGCAACCACTTCGAGGAGTGGAACGGCGGCATCTACATGGACGCCGTCGAGGCCACCCTCAAGCAGATCTCCGACAAGAAGGACGTACGGCTCGTGTCCTTCCGCCAGTTCGTCGACTGGCTGGATGCCCAGGACCCGGCCGTCCTCGACCGGCTGCGCTCGCTCCAGGTGGGAGAGCGGCCGCCGGGCGGCTGGAACACCTTCCTGCGCCCCGGGAAGACCGGGACGGCGGGCAAGCCGGCCGAGGGCGCCGCCGGTCACCGCGCGTAGTGAGGCAGGATCGGGAGGAGACACACGTACGCCGCACAAGGAGGAGAGCCGGATGAACAGGCCGATCACCGCGGGAGTGGACGGATCACCCGAGAGCGCGGCCGCCGCCGCGTGGGCGGCCCGCGAGGCGGTGCGCCGCGACCTGCCGCTGCGGCTCGTGCACGTCGGACAGCTCCTGCCCGAGACGCTGGTCCTCGCCGCCGACGAGGCCGCGCAGATCCAGTGGGCGCACGACCTGCTCGCGGAGACCCGGCGGGAACTCGCCGAGCGCCACCCGGGACTCGCCGTCACCACCGACGTCCTGGAGGACGACGGCGCCGGCGAGTCCCTGATCGCCGCCGCGGCCGGCGCGGAACTGCTCGCGCTCGGCTCGCGCGGCCACGGCCCGCTCGTCGGCTTCCTGCTCGGCTCCGTCGGGCAGCAGGTCATCGCGGGCGCCGAGCGCCCCGTCGTCCTGGTCCGCTCCGGCGACGAGGCCTCCGGCGAGGCCGCCGGGCGCGATGTCGTCGTCGGGCAGGAGGGCGATCCCCAGGACAGCGCGGACGCCCTGGAGTTCGCCTTCCGCACCGCCGCCGCCCGCGGCGCACGCGTGCGTGCGGTGCGCGCCTGGAGCCTCCCGCCCGTCTTCGCCTACAGCCCGGCCTCGCTCGAACTCCTCGACGAGTCCGGCGGCCTCGAACCGTACGAGAAGAAGGCCCTCGGCGACGCCCTCGCCCCGCTCCGCGAGCGGTACCCCGACGTGCCGGTCGTCGAGCACACCGAGATCGGCAGCGCGGGACAGGTCCTCCTGTCGGTCGCCGCCGACGCCCAGCTCCTCGTCGTCGGGCGGCGCGCCCGCCGCACCGCCGTCGGTGCCCGCATCGGCTCCGTCGCGCACGCGGTCCTGCACCACGCGCCCTGCCCGGTGGCCGTGGTCCCGCACCGCGACTGACCCCACGAGCCGGGCCCCGTCGCCTTCGCCGGGGCTCGGCTTGAGCCTCCCCTTACGTCAGGCCGCATGCTCGAGGCCGACGAAAGGGCACGGGCATGCAGTACTCGATCGGGCAGCTCTCCGAGGCCGCCGGGGTGACGGTGCGCACCCTGCACCACTACGACCGCACCGGGCTGCTCTCGCCGAGCACCCGCACCCCGGCCGGCTACCGCCGCTACGACGACGCCGACCTGGCCCGCCTGCGGCAGATCCTCTTCTACCGCGAACTCGGCTTCCCCCTCGACGAGATCGCCGCGATCCTCGCCGACCCGGACGCCGGTGTGCTGGACCATCTGCGGGCCCGCCGCCGCCAGCTCACCGAGCAGCTGGAACGCCTCACCCACCTGGCCGCACTCACCGACCGGGCCATCGAGGTGCAGACGACCGGCGTGCGCCTCACCCCCGAGGAACGCCTCGACGTCTTCGGCGACATCGCCTTCGACCTCAGCTACGCGACCGAGGCCGACGTCCGAGGGCGGGACTCGGCGGGCCACCGCACCGCGATGGCCCGCGCCGCCGCCCACTCCAAGGAGGACTGGCGCACCCTGATGCGCGAGGCCGCCGCGTGGCGCCGCGACCTCCTCGCCGCGTACGACGACGGCCTTCCCGCCGACGGACCCGAGGCCATGGCTCTGGCGGAGGAACAACGCCGCCACACCGCCCGCTGGTTCACCCCCTGCCCGCCGGGAACCCACCGCCGCATCGCCGACGACTTCGCCGCCGACCCCCGCGCCTTCGCCCTCGTCGTCCCGCCACCCCAGCAGCGCCCCGGCCTGGCCGCGTACCTCAGGACCGCGGTCCACGCGAACGCGGCCCGCCTCGACGCCGCCCCGGAGACCTCCGAGGGCTCCCCGGACCGGTGAGGAAGGGCCCGACCACCGACACCCACCCTCCCAGGAGCCGTCATGAAGATTCTCATCGCCACCGCGGGCTCCCGTGGTGACATCGCGCCCTACACCGGGCTCGGCGCCGGGCTGCTCGCCGCCGGGCACGACGTGCGGGTGGCCGCGCAGGAGGAGTTCGCCCCGATGGTGCGGGCCGCCGGGCTCGGGTTCCGGGCGCTGTCCGCCGGGCCGCGCCGGGCCCCGGGGCAGGGGCGGACGCTGATGGGGAGCGCCGCCGCGTTCGCCGCCGACCTGGGGCGCGGCTTCGAGGACCTCCTGGAGGCCGGCACCGATCTGATGCTCCTGTCCGCCACCACGGCCCCGTTCGGCCCGCACCTCACCGAGGCCACCGGAATCCCCGCGGCAGGCGCCCACCTCCAGCCCAACGCCCCCACGGGCGCCTTCCCGCCCGTCGTCGCCGGGACCCGCTCGCTCGGACGGTTCGGCAACCGCCTCGCGGGCCGCTTCGCCCTGCGCATGGTCGACCGCGTCTACGCCCCCGCCGTACGGGACCTGCGGACCCGCCTCGACCTGCCGCCCGCGCACGGCCCCGAGGTCCGCCGCCGCGAGGAGAGGGCCCACCGCCCGGTGCTGCACGGATTCAGCGAGGCGCTCGTGCCGCGCCCCGCCGACTGGCGGCCCGGACTGGAGGTCGTCGGCACCTGGTGGCCGTATCTCGCCACGCGTGAACTGCCGCCGGAGGTCGAGGACTTCCTCGCCGCCGGGCCCCCGCCCGTCCTCGTGTCCTTCGGGAGCATGGCGTCGGGGGAGGGGGAGCGGCTGAGCGCGCTCGCCGTCGAGGCGTTGCGCGGCGCGGGGCTGCGCGGCATCCTCCAGTCGGGCGCCGCGGGGCTCGCCGCCGACACCGACGGCATCCTCACCGTCGGCGACCTGCCCCACGAACTCCTGCTGCCCCGCACCGCCGGCGTCGTGCACCACTGCGGCGCGGGCACCTCGGCCGCCGCCGCCCGCGCGGGCGTGCCCTCGGTGCCGGTGCCGGTCACCGCGGACCAGCCGTTCTGGGCCGGCCGGCTGCACCGCGCGGGCGCCGCCGTCACCCCGATCCCGTTCGGGCAGCTCACCGCCGCCCGCCTCACCGCAGCCCTGCGCGCCCTGCCGGAAGCGACCGGCGCAGCCGGTGTCGCCGCCCGGATGGCCACCGAGGACGGCGCCACAGCCGCGGTGAAGGCGGTCGAACGCCTCATGCGTGGCTGAGGATCGTCACCAGTGCCGTGCCCTCGAACACGAGCTGCGCGGCGAGTGCCCAACGGCGCACCCGCACGCCGGGCGCGGCCTGCACCACCACCAGCGCGGCGAGCCCCAGCACCAGCGCCCCGGCGAACACCTGGTTCGGGAGCGAGGAGCCGCACCGCTCCCCGTACGTGAGGCAGCGGCCCGCCCGTTCGGACATCAGGGTGAGCACGGCCGCGCCGAGGGCCGCGGGCAGGAACAGCACGGCGGCCACGGCGGACCAGAAGCGCGGTCGCTGCGGTGCGTCGAAGGGCCGGGTGGGGAGAGGTTCCATGGCGCCATCGAACGCGCCGGGCCCGCACCGGCGCACCGGTGCGGGTACTCAACCGCCGGGGCGCGCCTACTCAGGCGTTGAGCGCGACGACGGCCTCGTCGGTGTAGGGCAGGAAGGTCAGCGTCTGCTGGAAGTACAGCTCGATGCCGTGCGCGTCGTGCGTCGTGTAGCCGATCGCCAGGTCCTGGCCGAGCCGCAGCTCGAAGTCGCCGCCCCGCGTGGACAGCACGAAAGCGCCGTTGAGCGCGGGCGCCCAGATCAGCTCACCGTTCAGGAGGCGGCCCAGGTGGTTGGCGATCGGATAGCCGTGGTCGGAGGTCTCGCTGACCGCCGTGTAGGCGTCCGCGCCGAGCAGCAGCGCGTACGGGCCGTCGACACCGGCGAGGCGCAGCGCGGTCAGCGCCCGGCTGATCGTGTCCGGATAGTCGCGCGGCTCGGCCGGCAGGCTGAGCACCGGGTTCGAGGTGCGCTCGCGCAGCCCCGGGATGCCCGCCGCCGCGTACCCGTCGAAGATCGCCTGGTCCTCGGCGAAGGCCATGGCGCGGGCCGCGTCCTTCACCGGCTGCCAATCGGAGTCCTGCGCGCCCCGCTCCACGTCGTCGACGGCGTCCCGGCTCACGGTGAACGGCACCCGCAGGTCGACCAGCTGCTGCACCCCGCGCAGCCTGGCCAGGACGCCCGGCGCCGGCGGACTGATGTCGCTGAGATGGCCGGTGCCGACCGCGGCGAGCTCGGGGCCGTCGGGACCGGTGACGTCCACGACGCGGCGGCCCGCCACATGGCGCTGGAAGGTGCGCCGCGCCTCCTCCTCGATCTCGGCCCATGCGGCGGGGGTGATCGGCGCGAGTTCCCGGTGCAGGTTCGTACTCATGGTGCTCAGGCTCCTTTGAGGCTGCCGATGCCGAGGGTGCCGCCGACGGGGTCGGCGGTCCGGGCGGGCGGCGCGGGCAGGTCGTCGAGGAAGTCGGCGGTCGGCACGTGGAAGAGGCAGCCGGTGACCGCCGTGGAGAAGTCGAGGATGCGGTCGTGGTTGCCGGGCGGATCGCCGAGGAACATGTTGCGCAGCATCCGCTCGGTCACGTCCGGCGTGCGCGCGTAGCCGATGAAGTAGGTGCCGAACTCGCCGGCGCCGATCGTGCCGAACGGCATGTTCTCGCGCACGATCTGGCGCTGTGTGCCGTCCTCGTCGACGATCGTGTTGAGCGCGACGTGCGAGTTCGACGGCTTCACGTCGTCGGGCATCTCCACGTTGGTGAGTTTGGCGCGGCCGATGACCTTCTCCTGCTCGGAGGTCGGCAGGGCTTCCCAGGCCGCCATGTCGTGCACGTACTTCTGCACGATGACGTAGCTGCCGCCGCGGAAGTCCGGGTCCTCGTCGCCGATGAGGACGGCGGCCGGTGCGGCGTTCCCCGTCGGGTTCTCGCTGCCGTCGACGAAGCCCAGCAGGTCGCGCTCGTCGAAGTACTTGAACCCGTGCACCTCGTCCACGACGGTCACCGCGCGGCCGAGCCGCTCGATCAGCAACCGGGCCAGTTCGAAGCAGAGGTCCATGCGGCGGGCGCGGATGTGGAAGAGGAGATCGCCGGGGGTGGCCGGGGCGAGGTGGCGCGGTCCGGCCAGGGCCTGGAAGGGGTGCAGTTCGCGGGGGCGGGGGCCGGCGAAGAGCCGGTCCCAGGCGGTCGAGCCGATGCCCGTGATGCAGGTGAGGGTGTCCTCGGGGGCGCGGAAGGCGACGGATCTGCGCAGCCCCGACAGGTCCTCCAGGGTGTCCCGTACGGTCTCCTCCCCGCCGGGCGCGACGGTGACGACGAGGAAGACCGAGGCTTTGACGGGTGCGGTGAGGACGTCCTGCGGTTGAACCACGAGCTCTCCCTGCACAGGTGGCGGCGAATGCTGGCCTTTGACACCTTATGGGCAGTGGTGGAACGCGGCATGTGCGTCTGATGAATCGATGTGTCCGACCTCACCCCCGTGCGGCGCGGTGGCGGCACGGAACAGGTTGGTTCGATGTTAAACTTTGAACCAGGCCCCGACCGTTCTCCCCCGTACGGTCGGGGTCCTTTTTTGCCGTGATGCATGTCCCATGGGGACATGTGTCCCGATGGGACGCGAGCGGGAGTACGGTGGAGGGGCGGGGGCACGCGAGAGCGACGAAGGAGTCGAGTCATGAAGGCGCTTCAGTACCGGACCGTCGGAGCAGCCCCCGAGGTCGTCACCGTCCCCGATCCCGAGCCGGGCCCCGGGCAGGTCCTCCTGAAGGTCACCGCGGCCGGTGTCTGCCACTCCGACATCGCCGTCATGAGCTGGTCCGCCGAGGAGCTCTCCTTCCCGCTGCCCCTCACCCTCGGCCACGAGGGCGTCGGCACCGTCGCCGCCCTCGGCGCGGGCGTGACCGGCGTGCGCGAGGGCGACTCCGTCGCCGTCTACGGCCCCTGGGGCTGCGGCGCCTGCATCAAGTGCGCGGAGGGCAAGGAGAACTACTGCCTGCGCGCCGCCGAGCTCGGCATCCGTCCGCCCGGCCTCGGCGCCCCCGGCTCCATGGCCGAGTACATGCTCGTCGACGACCCGCGCCACCTCGTGCCCCTCGGCGGCCTCGACCCCGTCGCCGCCGTGCCGCTCACCGACGCCGGCCTCACCCCGTACCACGCCGTCAAGCGCTCGCTGCCCAAGCTCGTACCCGGCTCCACCGCCGTCGTCATCGGCACCGGCGGCCTCGGCCACGTGGCCATCCAGCTGCTGCGCGCCATGACCGCCGCCCGCGTCGTCGCCCTCGACGTCTCGGAGGACAAGCTCTCGCTCGCCCGCACCGTCGGCGCCCACCAGGCGATCCTCTCCGACGCCGGAGCCGCCGCGAAGGTCCGCGAGCTCACCGGCGGGCGCGGCGCCGAGGCCGTCTTCGACTTCGTCGGCATCCAGCCCACCGTCGACACCGCCGGCGCCATCGCCGCGACCGAGGGCGACGTCACCCTCGTCGGCATCGGCGGCGGCGCCCTGCCCGTCGGCTTCGGACGGCAGAACTACGAGGTCAGCGTCACCGCCCCGTACTGGGGCAGCCGCGCCGAACTCATCGAGGTGCTCGACCTGGCGCGGGCCGGCGACGTCTCCGTGCACACCGAGACGTACTCGCTCGACGACGCGCCCGAGGCCTACGCGCGCCTGCACGACGGCAAGATCAACGGCCGGGCCGTCATCCTCCCCAACGGCTGAGACCGGCCGGGTGGCGTCGGTTTTCGGCCACGAGGATCGTGCAGCGCTCAACTGTCGGCGTGGAGCAGCCTGTTCCGGGTGACGGGTGATCAATAACCTGAGGTGGACCGTCCGTCACCCCACTCAGGGAGCTCCATGTCCACCGCGCAGATCCCCGACATCCTGTCGCCGGAGTTCGCCCAGAACCCCTACCCCGCCTACCGCGCCATGCGGGAGTCCGCGCCGCTCATCTGGCACGAGCCGACGCAGAGCTGGATCGTCTCGCGGTACGCCGACGTCGAGCGCGTCTTCAAGGACAAGGAGGCGCAGTTCACCACCGACAACTACGACTGGCAGATCGAGCCGGTGCACGGCAAGACGATCCTCCAGCTCAGCGGGCGCGAGCACGCGGTGCGCCGGGCGCTCGTCGCCCCGGCCTTCCGCGGCAGCGACCTCCAGGAGAAGTTCCTGCCCGTCATCGAGGCCAACTCCCGTGAGCTCATAGACACCTTCCGCGCCACCGGCTCGGCCGACCTCGTCGCGGACTACGCCACCCGCTTCCCGGTCAACGTCATCGCCGACATGCTCGGCCTCGACAAGGCCGACCACGCCCGCTTCCACGGCTGGTACACGACCGTCATCGCCTTCCTCGGCAACCTCGCCGGCGACCCCGACGTCGCCGCCGCGGGCGAGCGCACCCGCGTCGAGTTCGCCGAGTACATGATCCCGATCATCCAGGCCCGCCGCGAGAACCTCGGCGACGACCTGCTCTCCGCGCTCTGCGCCGCCGAGGTCGACGGCGTCCGCATGAACGACGAGGACATCAAGGCCTTCTGCAGCCTGCTCCTCGCCGCCGGCGGCGAGACCACCGACAAGGCCATCGCCAGCATCTTCGCCAACCTGCTCACCCACCCCGAGCAGCTGGCCGCCGTCCGCGAGGACCGCTCCCTGATCGCCCGCGCCTTCGCCGAGACGCTGCGCTTCACCCCGCCCGTCCACATGATCATGCGGCAGTCCGCCGTCGACGTGGAGCTCAGCGGCGGCACCGTCCCCGCCGGAGCCACCGTCACCTGCCTCATCGGCTCCGCCAACCGCGACGAGAACCGCTACAAGGACCCCGACCGCTTCGACATCTTCCGCGAGGACCTGACCACCACGACCGCCTTCTCGGCCGCCGCCGACCACCTCGCCTTCGCGCTCGGCCGGCACTTCTGCGTCGGCGCGCTGCTCGCCAAGGCCGAGGTCGAGACCGGCGTGAACCAGCTCCTCGACGCGATGCCCGACCTGCGGCTCGCCGACGGCTTCGACCCGGTCGAGCAGGGCGTGTTCACCCGTGGCCCGCAGTCCCTGCCGGTGCGCTTCACCCCGGTGGAGGCCTGACCTCCGCCGAGGTCACGTGTAGCATGGCCGTATGCATCGTTCTTCGTGTCTGAGCTGGTGGCGCCTCACTTAGAGGCGGCCACCCACTCACGCACGTACAAGGGCCGTCCCCGGACGGCCCTTTCTGCTTCCCCGGAAGTCTCCCGGAAGCGGTGCCGTCCCGAGGGCGACCACGACCCCGGGAGACAGACACCATGAGCACCAGCACCAGCACCGACGCCCTCGGCACCAGTACCGCGCAGGCCCGCAGCGCCGAGCTCGAGCAGCTGATCCGCAAGGACCCCTCGCGGTTCCGCGTCCTGACCGGCGACCGCCCCACCGGACGCCTCCATCTCGGCCACTACTTCGGCACCCTGCACAACCGCGTCAGACTCCAGGACCTCGGCGTCGAGACCCTCGTCCTCGTCGCCGACTACCAGGTCCTCACCGACCGCGACATCGCCGAGAACCTGAAGGAGTACGTCGAGGAGCTCGTCCTCGACCACCTCGCCATCGGCATCGACCCCGAGCGCTCCACGATCTTCACCCACAGCGCCGTGCCCGCCCTCAACCAGCTCCTGCTGCCGTTCCTCAGCCTGGTCTCCGTCTCCGAACTCAACCGCAACCCCACCGTCAAGGACGAGATCGCCCACTCGCGGCAGGCCTCCGTCAGCGGCCTCATGTTCACCTACCCCGTCCACCAGGCCGCCGACATCCTCTTCTGCAAGGCCGACCTCGTCCCCGTCGGCCAGGACCAGCTGCCCCACCTGGAGATCACCCGCACCGTCGCCCGCCGCTTCAACGAGCGCTACGCCAAGGACCGTCCCGTCTTCCCCGAGCCCGAGGCGCTGCTCTCCACCGCGCCGCTGCTGCTCGGCACCGACGGCGGCAAGATGAGCAAGAGCCGCGGCAACGCGATCTCCCTGTCCGCCGACGCCGACGAGACCGCCCGCCTCCTGCGCGGCGCCAAGACCGACGCCGACCGCCGCATCACGTACGACCCCGCGCACCGGCCCGAGGTGTCCTCCCTCGTGCTGCTCGCCGCGCTGTGCGAGGAGACCGACCCGGTCCAGGTCGCCGAGGAGATCGGCGACGGGGGCGGCGCCGCGCTCAAGCGCCGTGTCACCGAGGCCGTCAACACCCGCCTCGCCCCCATCCGCGCGCGTCGCGCCGAGTTCGCCGCGGACCGGGCGCTGGTCAGGGACGTACTCCGGTCCGGCAACGCCCGCGCCAACGAGATCGCGGAGCGGACCCTCCGGGAGGTGCGCGAGTGCATGGGCGCCGCCTGTTGAAGCCCCGCGCCCCTCACGGGGCTTAGGCTGGCCGGCGTGCAGCAGAATCGGAGGCGTGACCGGCGACCGGGGCGGCGGCCGGTGCCGGGCCCGGCACCGGTGCAGGCCCCGCCTGTGGCCGGTGCGGACATCGTCCTCGTAGGGCACTTCAGCGCGCGCCACAAGGATCACACGGCCCGCATGGACGCTGCCGAGGCCGAACTGGCCGCCACAGGCGCCCGCGTCGTCGGGCGGATCGTGCAGCGGCGCGGGGTGTCGGCGGGCGGGGCCGCCAAGATGGACCAGCCGCACTCCGCCCGTACGGTCCTCAGCTCCGGCAAGGCGCAGGAGGCGGCGGCCCTCTGCGCGCGGACCGGAGCGGACGCCGCCGTGTTCGTCACACCGGTGACGGACCGTCAACGGGCCCTGCTGGCCGCACTGTTCGGCTGCCCGGTGCTCGGGCCGCTCAGTGCACCACCGGGGTGAACCGCACCGGCAGCGAGGTCAGACCCCGCATCCAGATCGACGGACGCCAGGTCAGTTCCGCCGGCTCCACCGCGAGCACCAGGTCCGGCAGCCGGTCCAGGAGCGTCTCCACCGCCGTGCGCGCGATGACGTCGGCGAGGAGCGGCGCCGGGTAGGGGCAGCGGTGCTCCCCGTTGCTGAACGACAGGTGCGCCGCGTTCTCCGCGCCCACGTGCGACTCGGGCCAGATCTGCGGGTCCGTGTTCGCCGCCGCGAGCCCCAGCACCACACAGTCGCCGGCACGGATCAGACGGCCGCCCAGCTGGGTGTCGCGCACCGCCCAGCGGCCGATGAAGTTCTGCGTCGGGGTGTCCAGCCACAGCACCTCGTTGAGCGCCTCGCCGACGCTCACCCGGCCGCCCGAGACGTTCAGCGCGAACCGCTCGTCGGTCAGCAGCAGACGCAGCGTGTTGCAGATCCAGTTCGCCGTCGGCTGCTGGGCCGCGGCGATCACCGAGATCAGGTCCTGCACGATCTCCTCGTCGGTCAGCCCCGCCGGGTCCAGGATCATCCGCGAGGTGACGTCCGCGCCGGGCCGCTCCCGCTTCTCCTTGACCAGCGCCGCGATCCGCTCGCCCACCCGCACGTACGCCGCGACCGGGTCGTCGCCCTCGGCGGCGTCCAGCGAGATCCGCAGATCGTCCACCAGATCCTGTGTGTCCGTGCCGAGCTGCGGCATCCCGCACATCTGCACCGCGGCCCGCATCGGCAGCGCGTGCGCGTACGCCGCCATCAGCTCGGCCTGGCCGCTGCCCGCGAACCGGGAGATCAGCGCGTCGGCGATCTGCCCGCAGTCCCGGGCCAGTTCGAACTGGTCGACCTGCTCCAGGGCGTGCGTGATCACTCCGGCCCGCCGCTGGTGCTCCACGCCCTCCGTGAACAGCACCGAGGGCTGGTAGCCGACGAACGGCATCAGCGGCCAGTCCGCGGGGATGTTCTCCCACTGGTTCCAGCGGCGCGAGTCACGGGCGAACAGCTCGTCGTGCGCGGTCACGTAGCTGACCTCGGAGTAGCCGAGCACCAGCCACGCCGGCACGCCTCCGTCGAGCAGCACGGGGGCGACCGGGCCGTGCTCGCGGCGCAGCGAGCGGTACAGCTGGGACGGCGTCTGCTGGTACTCCAGGCCGCTCAGCGGGACCGCGCCCGCGTGCGCCGGGCAGCCTGCGGGGGCGGTGGGGCTCTGGTCGGTCACGGTGTCGTCTCCTGGGCCATGGCCAGTTCGTAGAGGTGGTCGACGAGGGTGATCAGCACGTCCTTGCCCGAGGATCTGACCCGGGCGTCGCAGTCCACCATCGGCACGTGGGCGGGCAGCGCGAGCGCCTGGCGTATCTCGTCGAGGGAGTGCCGCACCGGTTCGTCGTCGAACCGGTTGACCGCCACCACGAACGGCGTGCCGTGGTACTCCAGCCGGTCGATGGCGTACCAGGAGTCGTCCATGCGCCGGGTGTCGACGAGGACGACCGCGCCCAGCGTCCCCGAGAACAGCCGGTCCCACAGGAACCAGAACCGCTCCTGGCCCGGGGCGCCGAACAAGTAGAGGACCATGCGGTCGTTGAGGCTGATGCGGCCGAAGTCGAAGGCCACGGTGGTGGTCGTCTTCGAGGCGACGCCCGCCGTCGAGTCGACGCCCACACCGGCCTGCGTCATGACCTCCTCGGTGTTCAGCGGGCGGATCTCGCTGACCGAGCGCACCAGCGTGGTCTTGCCGACGCCGAAGCCGCCCACCACGACGATCTTCAGGCCGGTGTCCGCGGTGTCGCCGAGCGGGGTGCGTGCGGAAAGCTCCGAGGTCGCGGACAGTTCAGAGGTTGCGGAGCCCATGGAGCACCTCCTTGAGAAGGTCGGAATCGGGGAGCGCGGCGACCCCGGGGGCCGCGCGCGGATGACGGGCGGTGACCTTCCCGCCGGCCAGCAGGTCGCCGAGCAGGATGCGGATCACCGTGATCGGCAGCCGCAACTCCGCGGCGATCTCCACCACGGCCGTCGGATGCCGGCACAGCTCCAGGATCCGGACATGCTCGGACTGCATCCCCGCGGTCGGGGCGCACTCGCTGACCACCAGCGTGACCAGGTCGAACGAGGTGTCGTCGACGCGCGAGCGGCCCCCGGTGACGGTGTAGAGCCGGTCCGGGTCGCCGGTGTCCACCGGCCGCCGGGTCACGAGGCGCCGCTCCCCACGACGGGCTCGCGCGGAGCGGCCCGCAGATGCTCGCCGATCTGTTCCACCAGCTCCGTCATCTGGTGCCCGACGACGCCCGGGTCGGCGTCCTCGTCCGCCAGCACCGCGAGATGGGCGCCCTCGCCCGCGTCCACGATGAACAGCAGCCCGCCGTGGAACTCCGTCATCGAGTGCCGGACGCCGCCGGTGCCGTCGCCGAACTCGACGGACGCGCCCTGCGCGAGGGCCTGGATGCCGGAACAGATCGCCGCGAGCTGGTCGGCCTGGTCGAGCGTGAGGTGCTCGCTCCAGCACAGCTTCAGGCCGTCCCGGGACAGGACCAGGGCGTGCCGGGTGCCGGGGGTGCGCTCCAGGAGGTTCTCGAGGAGCCAGGTCAGGCTGGTGTCAGTGGTCTGCATGGCGGGTCGGGCGGGCCGGCCCGGCGGGGGAGCCGGGGTGCCGCCCGTGCCTCCAATCTCAGGTGTCGAGCGGGGGGTGAGTGGGTCTCGGGCGCGGCGGCTACGCGGGGCGGTCCGCGTCGTCCGCGGGGCCGTCGGGGCGCCGGGCGGGGGTGTCCGGCGCGGACGGGGCGCGGTCGTCGAGGCCGTTCTCCGCGGCCTTGCGGCCCCGGTGGAAGGCGCCGAAGCGGGCTCCCGCGTTCCGGGCGGGGTCCGTGACGCGCCCGGGGGAGGGCGCGGGGCGGGAACGCTCCTGCTCGGCGGCGGCCATGGTGCGGCCCGGGGCGCGCACCGGCAGGCCGCCCGGCGTCGCGCCGGTCGCGGGCGCGGGACGCGGCGCGGGTACCTCGGCCCGCTCGTGCGTCTCCTCCGGGGCGGCGGCGGGTGCGGACGCGGGCAGGGGCTCAGGGCCGGGTGCCGCGGTGGGGGAGGAGTCGGCCGGAGCGGCCGGAGCCATGGCGGTGGGCCGCACGGCCTCGCGCTGCTGGGCGAGCAGTTGCGGGGGCAGCAGGACGACGACGCCGGTGCCGCCGCGCGAGGACGGCCTGAAGTTGACGTCGATCCGGTACTTCAGCGCGAGCCGGCCCACGACCGCGAGACCGAGCCGGGTGCCCTGGAGCGAGGCGAGGTCGGTGACCTGGCCGGACACCGCCTCCTCCGCCCGGCGCATCGCCGCGTCGGCCATCTTCAGGCCGCTGTCCTCGATGGTGACGACGATCCCGGCGGACCGTTCCTCCACGTAGACGTGCACCTCGTCGATGGGCGGCGAGAAGTTGGCCGCGTTGTCCATCAGTTCGGCGAGCAGGTGCATCACGCCTTCGGCGGCGAACCCGGCGATCGCCGCGTTCGTGGCGCAGTGCAGACGCACCCGCTGGTAGGCGGCGATGCGGCCGACGGCGCCGCGCAGGACGCTCTCCATGACGATGGGCTTGTTCCAGGCGCGGCTGGAGCGGCCGCCCATGAGCAGGGCCAGACGGTCCGTCATCAGGCCGAGCTGGGAGGTGGAGTGGTCCAGGCGGAGCAGATCGCCGAAGACCTCCTCGCCGTGACGTTCCTGCATGCTGCGCAGGTCGGCCAGCATGCTCACCGACTTGGCCTGCACACGGCTGAGGGCCTTCGCGGAGGCGGCCTGCGCGGCGGCGGCGCGGCGCTCGCTCAGCGCGAGCTCGCGCAGGAACGCCTCGGCGGGCACGCGGAGCACCGGGGTGGCGGGCCAGTCGAGCTCCGCGAGGACCGCGTCGGCGGACACCCCGTCGTGCAGCCGGGCCACAGCGGTGGGGAACGTCTCCTGGGTCATACGGGCCAACTCGGCGGTGCCCCGGTCCAGTTCGGCGCGGGCTGCGTCCCGTTCGGCGGCGGCCTGCCGGGCGCGGTGGTCCACCGTCTCGAGGGCCGCGGTGAACTCGTCCAGGATCCTGCGCAGTTGCGGGTCGGAGGGGGCCTGCGCGCCCGGCGCCGCCTCGGCACCTTCCTCGACGCGCCGCAGCACGGCGGGCAGCGCGAGGTTCACGAGCTGGGCCGTCTCGGCGGTCTGCTGCGTCAGGCGGCCCTGCGTCAGGGCGAGTTCCTCGCGGGCCCGCCGGGCGTCGCGCCGGGCCCGGTCACCGGCCGTGTGGCCCAGCAGGACGGCGACGGCCAGAGCCGCCCAGGCGACCACGACCGTGACGACCGCCCAGCCGGTGGCGCCGGAGGGGGCGAGAGCGGCGGCGGCACCGGCCGCCGCGGCCGCCGCCACGAGCACGGCGAGCGGTCTGCCGAGCGAGGTGCGCCGGGCCTTCGCGGTCGCGCGCGGGCGGGGAGGAGCAGGCACTGACATTCCGCGGTCCTCGGTCCTTGAGTGCGGGGGTGATGCGCCGACCGGTCACGTCGACGGCTCGGTCCACCAGGCGGACGCCGAATGGGACGCCGAGCTTCCGGACCGTACGAGCGCTCATGCTAGTCATGCCGCGGGCCGAGCAGACCGGACAATCCGGGTAGTACGCCCTGGCGGTGACTTCGTCGTGAACTCGCCTTCCGTGACAGGGGGCGTGATACGGCGTGAGGAACCGGAAGGGGAGGCGGAAGCCGGTCCCGGAGGGGACGGAAACGGCCTCCGCGGGGGCCCGGGAACGGCGGATGCCTCCGGCGTGCGGCTGCCGGAGGCATCTAGGGCCTTTCTTTCGGATCAGGCTGGGCTCGCGGGGCGTGGCACGCGCATCTGCGGCGTTGTCGTCGGTTGCCAACTCCCCCAAGCTCTCGGCTTCGCTCGAGCAGGGGCCCCCATCGCGTTGTCGCCCTCCTCCGCCTTGCAGCTGCACGCACCACGCCCCGCTCCCTGATCCAGCCTGATTCGAAAGAAAGGCCCTAGGCGGCCCGGGGCAAGGCGCCGGGCGGATATTTTCGGCCAACGTCAGGCGGACACCGGTCCCGTGCGGGGCCGGCTCCGGGCCGGGCCGGCTCTCAGCCCTGGACGTGCTGCTGGTGCGCGCTGCCGCCAGCAGTCGGCGAGGCCTGCGCTAGCATCCCCTCGGCCTGCTCCCTGGGCAGCTGCTGCTCGAGCCCGCAGAACGTGCACTGGGTGCGGTACTTGGTCGAGATCGGGAACAGGGGAACGAAGAACAGCGTGAACTTCGTGACGTACTTGCGCAGCGCGTGCGCGGCCGGATTGCCGCAGTTGCCGCACACCAGCGTGAGCATGGCGAGCTGGTACACATAGCCCCGCGTACCGAAGATGATCATGACGTCCCCTCCCGATTGCCGACCCGCCACCGGGAACCCGGGGCCTGCCGCCATCGTAGGCAGCCCCGGCCCGGTCCTCACAAGCCGTAACGCCTGGTCGTCAGCTCCTCCTGGGCCAGCCGGCGCAGCGCGAGCAGCACCGGTTCGAAGAGCACGGCGGCGCCGACCACGATCTCCGCCTTCTCGGTGGTGTCGTCGTACCGGTCCAGGTGGTCGAGGTCCACCGTCGCGATCTCCTCCACGGCGCGGCCGTAGGGGGTCAGCTGCTCGGGCGGGAACTCGTAGCCGACCCGGGGCAGGGTCGCCAGCGAGCTGATCAGGGCGCGGTAGCTGGGGGACAGCGCGCCGATCTCCCGCGCGTGCGTCCAGCCCAGCTCGTCGAGCAGCGACTCGACCAGCGCCGTCGCCCGCACGATGTGCGGGTCCTGCGGGTCCGGGTCCGGCGGCTGGGGCAGCGCCCACATCGCGGCGCCCACCCGGAACGTCGTGGAGAGCGACTCGTCGTCGACCGCCGCGATCACCTCGCGGGCCGTGGCCACCGGCACCCGGCCGACCTGGACCAGCGCCCGGATCAGCGCGAGCCGGCGCACGTGCGCCTCCTCGTACTCCGCCTGGGTCGCGCTGATCCGCCGCCCCGGCGGGAGCAGGCCTTCGCGCAGGTAGTACTTGATGGTGCCCACCGGCACCCCGCTGCGCTCGCTCAGCTCCGCAAGCCGCATCTCTTGTGCCCCTTCTTGGAAAGTGCCACTATCCAACCACGGCTCCGGTGATCGCCGCAGCCGCAGCACGCTCATGGCCTGCAGTCTCACATTCGTAGTCCGACGGATCGGGGGAGTCGTGTCCGCATGCACACAACTGGGACGCTCGACCGCTGCCGTCGATGAGGACGTCGTCGTCTTCCTCATCGGCATGCGGATCAATCACTTCTGGGCGGTGCACCGCTGGATCCCGGTGTTCTTCGCGATGCCCATGATGCTCAGGGAGCTGAAGAAGGACCGGGGTCTGGGACTTCTCGACCACATCCTGGGCACCGCGAGCCCGCGCTCGTACTTCGTCATCCAGTACTGGGAGTCCAAGGACAAGCTGCTCACCTACGCGGCCCTGCCCGACAAACGGCACCGCCCGTGGTGGGCCCGGATCAACAAGCTCCTGCGCAACAGTGGCGGTCATGTCGGCCTCTGGCACGAGACCTACGTCGTCCCGGCCGGCTCGTACGAGACCATCTACGGCGACATGCCGCCGTACGGGCTCGCCAAGGCCCACGGAATGCGGCCGCTCAAGGACGGCGTGCAGGCTCGCGACCGCCTGTCGGCCTGAAACGGTCACGTACGGCCACGCCGTGACTACCGGGTGTCGCGGCGCGGTCGTCCGGGCGGGCCGAATCGGCAATCCGCCCGTCGTGATGAAAAGATTGCGCCATGGCAATCAAGACCTACTTCGACATCACGATCAACGACGAGCCCGCCGGGCGGATCACGTTCAACCTCTTCGAGGACGTCGTCCCGAAGACCGCGGAGAACTTCCGCGCGCTGTGCACCGGTGAGAAGGGCTTCGGCTACGCCGGCTCCTCCTTCCACCGAGTCATCCCGGCCTTCATGCTCCAGGGCGGCGACTTCACCGCCGGCAACGGCACCGGCGGCAAGAGCATCTACGGCGAGAAGTTCGCCGACGAGAACTTCAAGCTCAAGCACACCAAGCCGGGCCTGCTCTCCATGGCCAACGCGGGCCCGAACACCAACGGCTCGCAGTTCTTCATCACCACGATCGTCACCGAGTGGCTGGACGGCAAGCACGTCGTCTTCGGCGAGGTCGAGGACGGCATGGAGCTCGTGAAGAAGATCGAGTCCCTCGGCTCGCGCAGCGGTGCCACCGCCGCCAAGATCACGATCTCCGAGTCCGGCCAGCTCTGATCCACCGGATCCGATCCGAACCAACGGCTCTGAACCACCGGATCTGAACCACCGGCTCTGATCCGCCGGACCTGAGCCACCGGTTCCGAGTCACTCGCGGAGGCCGGGTCCCGCCACAC
>NZ_JBHYTK010000135.1:0-23008 GCF_042749255.1 Streptomyces sp. NPDC059524
CGCTATGTCTGGGGGTCTGTGTGTTGTTATATCGCGACCGATCCATCGGGCGGTCACCCGTCGGGGAAATGCGACCCGAAGGGTCTGCATTTCAGGGGCGCGGGGAACTGCGCGACCAGCCCCCACCCACCCGCA
This sequence comes from Streptomyces sp. NPDC059524, assembly GCF_042749255.1. Taxonomy (NCBI): domain Bacteria; kingdom Bacillati; phylum Actinomycetota; class Actinomycetes; order Kitasatosporales; family Streptomycetaceae; genus Streptomyces; species Streptomyces sp. NPDC059524. The sequence continues at coordinate 136 of NZ_JBHYTK010000135.1, forward strand.
CCCGCAGGACAAGGGCGCCCGGCAGACGGGTGGGCGGCATGGGTGGGCCAGGGCCTACCCTGACGGCATGCGCACACCCTCCGGCCCCTTCGATCGTGGGCACACCGACGACCTGATGACCTACCTCGCCGCGAGCCCCACCCCGTACCACGCGGTGGCGAACGCCGCGGCACGGCTGGAGAAGGCCGGGTTCCAGCAGGTCGCCGAGACCGACGCCTGGGACGGCACGACGGGCGGCCGGTTCGTCGTCCGCGGCGGCGCGATCATCGCCTGGTACGTCCCGGAGGGCGCCGCCCCCCACACCCCGTTCCGGATCGTCGGCGCGCACACCGACTCCCCGAACCTGCGGGTCAAGCCCCAGCCGGACATGGGCACTCAGGGCTGGCGCCAGGTCGCCGTCGAGATCTACGGCGGCCCCCTGCTCAACTCCTGGCTCGACCGCGACCTGGGCCTGGCCGGCCGGATCTCCCTGCGCGACGGCACCGAGCGCCTCCTCAACGTGGACCGCCCCCTGCTGCGCGTCCCGCAGCTCGCCGTCCACCTCGACCGCTCGGTCACCCCCGAGGGCCTCAAGCTCGACAAGCAGCGCCACATGCAGCCCATCTGGGGCCTGGGCGACGACGTCCACGAGGGCGACCTGCTCGCCTTCCTGGAGGAGGAGAACGGCCTGGAGCGCGGCTCCATCACCGGCTGGGACCTCATGACGTACGCCGTCGAGGCCCCCGCCTACCTGGGCCGCGACCGCGAGCTGCTCGCCGGCCCGCGCATGGACAACCTGCTGTCCGTGCACGCCTGCACGGCCGCGCTCACCGAGGTCAGCAAGCAGGACGACCTGCCGTACATCCCGGTGCTCGCCGCGTTCGACCACGAGGAGAACGGCTCGCAGTCCGACACCGGCGCCGACGGCCCGCTGCTCGGCGGCGTCCTGGAGCGTTCGGTCTTCGCCCGCGGCGGCTCGTACGAGGACAAGGCGCGGGCCTTCGCCGGCACGATCTGCCTGTCCTCGGACACCGGTCACGCCGTGCACCCCAACTACGCCGAGCGGCACGACCCGACGCACCACCCGCGCGCCAACGGCGGCCCGATCCTCAAGGTGAACGTCAACAACCGCTACGCCACCGACGGCAGCGGCCGCGCCGTGTTCGCGGCGGCCTGCGAGAAGGCCGGCGTGCCGTTCCAGTCGTTCGTGTCCAATAACGCGATGCCGTGCGGCACCACGATCGGCCCGATCACCGCGGCCCGGCACGGCATCAAGACCGTCGACATCGGCGCGGCGATCCTGTCGATGCACAGCGTGCGCGAACTGTGCGGCGCCGACGACCCGTTCCTCCTCGCGAACGCTCTGGTGGCGTTCCTGGAGGGCTGAGTCCCGCGGAGTGTGAGAGCGGAGGGGTCCGGGGTACCCGGGCCCCTCACGCATGTCCGCGCACCTCTCAGGAAGGCGGTTCTCATGAGCTTGGGCGGTTGCATCATCCTCGTGGCCCTCGGGGCGATCCTCGCGTTCGCGACCGACTGGCACATGAAGGGCGTCGACCTCCACCTGGTCGGCTGGATCCTCATGATCGTCGGGCTGATCGGCGTCTTCGTGTTCCGCAGCATCGGCCGCCGCAGGGGCCTGACCCCCACCCAGACCACCGTCATAGAAGACGACCGCGACCGCCGGCTCTGACCGGTCCCGCGGATCCGGGAGATGCCACCCGAAGGGTGTGCGTCTCAGGAGCGCGGGGAACTGCGCGAGCAACCCCCACCGGCCGGAACGCGGCAACGGACCAGGAAGTCAACGGCGCCACCCCGCCCCGTACTCTGGAGTACGACAACATCGGGGCCGCACCAAGGCCCGTCCCAAGGGGAGCGCACACGTGGAGTTCCGGCTGCTCGGCACCGTCGGCGTAGCCACCGAGACCGGTGAACTCCCCCTCGGACCGGCCAAGCGGCGCAGCCTCCTCGCCGCGCTCCTGCTCCGCCCCAACACGGCGGTCCCGCTCGACCAGCTGATCGACGCGCTGTGGCCCGAGGGCCCGCCCGCGCGGGCCCGCACGGTCACCCAGGGCCATGTGTCCCGGCTGCGGGCGCTGCTCGCGCAGGGCGGCGCCGACGAGTGGGGCGTGCGGCTCGTCACGCGCGGCGACGCGTACGTCCTGGAAATGCCCGAGTCGCTGCTCGACGCGCACCGCTTCGACGAGCTGGTCCGGCTCGCGCACGAGCAGCGCTCCCCCGACGACGCGGCCGCCCTGCTGCGCGAGGCGCTCTCGCTGTGGCGCGGGCCCGCGCTGGTCGGCGTCGCGACCGGCGGCCCGCTGCGCGTGGCCGCCGACGGGCTTGAGCAGGCCCGGATCTCGGCGGTCGAGCAACTGGCCCGCACCTACAGCGAGTTCGGCGACCACGCGCGGGCCGCCGCCCTGCTGCACGCCGAGGCCGTCGCGCACCCCATGCGGGAGTCGCTCGCCGCCGCGCTGATGCGGTCCCTGTACCGGGCGGGCCGGCAGTCCGACGCCATCGACCAGTACCACCGCACCCGCACCCTGCTCGCCGACGAGCTCGGCGTCGACCCGGGCCCCGCACTGCGCGAGGCCTACGCGGAGATCCTCGCCGGCGACGGCCCCGGCGCCCCGCCCGCCAAGCCCGGACCGCCGACAGCGCCCGAGGCCCCGGCCCCCCAACCGGTCCGCGCCACCGCCCCGGACGGGCCCGACCTGCTGCCCCGGCCGCCCCGCGGCTTCGTCGGCCGCGACCGCGAACTCGCCGCGCTCGACGCCGCGTCCGGGCCCGAGCACGCCGTCACCGTGCTCACCGGACCCGCCGGCGTCGGCAAGACCGCCGCCGCGCTGCACTGGGCGCACACCGTCCGCGACCGCTACGACGGCGTCCTCTTCGCCGACCTGCGCGGCTTCAGCGACGACGACGGCAGCGGCGACAGCGCCCCCGAGACCGCCGACGTGCTCCGCGAGTTCCTCATCGCCCTCGGCGTGCCCGCCCGGGACCTGCCCGAGACGCCGGGCGCGCTCGCCGCCGCGTACCGCACCCGTACCGAGCGCCACCGGCACCTCGTCGTCCTCGACAACGCGCGCACCGCGGCCCAGGTCCGCCCGCTGCTCCCGGCCGGTCCCGGCAGCGCCGCCGTGGTCACCTCGCGGCTGCGCCTGGACGGGCTCGCCGTCAGCGAGCTGGCCCGCACCGTCGCCCTCGGCGTCCTCGACCCCGCCGGGTCCGCCGCGCTGCTCGCCGCCGCGACCGGCGCCGCCGGCCGGCTCGCCGCCGAACCGGAGGCCGCCGCCCGCCTCACCGAACTCTGCGCCGGACTGCCGCTCGCCCTGCGCGTCGTCGCCGCCCGCGTCAACGCCCGCCCCGAGTGGCCGCTGTCCGGCCTCGCCGACGAACTCGCCGACGAGCAGCGCCGCCTGGCCCTCCTCGACGTCGACGACACCGGCGTCGCCGCCGCGCTCCGGCTCACCCTGCGCACCCTGCCCGAGGACGCCCGGCTGCTGTTCCACCGGCTCGGCGTGCTGCCCGGACCCGACCTCGACCGGTACGCGGCCGCCGCCCTCACCGGCCGCTCCCAGGAGGCCGCCGCCGCCCTGGACCGCCTCGCCGGCGCCCACCTGATCACCGAGCCGACGCCCGGCCGGTACCTGATGCACGACCTCGTACGCCTCTACGCGCGCGGCCTGGCCCGCGCCGACGACACCGAGGCCACCGACGAGGCCCTGGTCCGGCTCCTCGACCACTACGTGCGCACCGCGCTCCTCGCCGCGTCCGTCACCGAGCCCGACGACCGGCCCTGCTGCGTCCTGCCCGCCGACATCCGGCCCGACCTCGGCCGCCCGGCCCTGACCGACCGGGCCGCCGGCCTGGCCTGGTACGCCGTGGAGCGCGAGAACCTCGTCGCCGCCGCCGTCGCCGCGCACGCCGCGGGCCACGACGACCGCGCCTGGCGGCTCGCCGTCCTGCAGTGGCCGTACGTCGTCGGCTACGTCCGCGACGACTGGGTGCCGCTCATGGAGCAGGGGCTCGCCGCCGCGCAGCGGCTCGACGACCCGGACGCCGAGTCCCGGGTCCGCGCCCTGTACGGCTGGGTGCTCACCGAGGAAGGCCGGCTCACGCAGGCGATCGAGCAGCTGGAGCGCGCCCCGGAGCTCGCGGCCCGCGCCGGTGACACCTCCAGCGAGGCCACCGCGCTGGTCAACCTGGCCGTCGCCCTCGACCGGGACGGCGGGCCGAGCACCGCGTCCCTCGCCCACGTCGTACGGGCCGCCGAGCTGGCCCGCGCCACCGACGACATCCTCACCGAACTGCTCGCCCTGGAGCACCGCTCCCGCCAGCTCCTGGCCACCGGCGACCACGCCGCGGTGCTCGACTGCACCGAGCGCGGGCTGACCCTGCCGGGCGCCTCCGCCGAGGGTCTCGCCCCGCTGCGCCAGATCCTGCTGCGCATCGCGCGCGGCGCCGCGCTGCACGCCCTGGGCCGCGAAGCGGAAGCTCTCGACTGCCTCCGTGAAGCCCATGACGAAGCGGTGAAGCGGGGCTTCGAGGACGGTATCCGGAAGGCGAAGGCGCAGCTCGAACGGATCGGAAGCGAAACGGCGACGGAGCGATAGCGGAGGAACGACCGGACGGCGACGGCCCCCGGCAGAGTGGTGGTCACAAGGGGCCGACCGGACCAGGCGGCCCCACCGCACACGGGGGAGTCCCACCATGACCCGCACCATCGCCCGCAACGTCGTCCTCGCCGCCGCGGCCGCCGCCCTGAGCTTCTCGCTGACCGCCTGCAACGGCGACACCGGCACCAAGGACGAGGGCGCCGCGCAGAACACCGCGTCGAGCTCCTCGGCCGGCTCGGACGCCTCGAAGGACCAGGGCGCGGACGCGGGTTCGGGCACCGGCGGCGACGCGGCGCAGGCCTCGGGCGGCGACGCCGCGCAGGCCGGCTCCTCGAAGACCGGCTCGAGCACGGGGGGCTCGGGCACGGCCGCGAAGAAGACGCCCGAGTGCAAGGTCGGCTTCCTCACCTACAAGCTGGAGCGCCGCAACCCCGAGCAGCAGGGCGACCACCTGCTGATCACCGCCGAGAACCGCTCCGCGAGCGCCTGCACCGTGCAGAAGTTCCCGGTCGTCACCCCGGGCAAGGCCAACGGCGACGTCCCGCAGGCCAAGGACGACGAGCAGCCCGCGCAGCCGCTGGTCGTCCAGCCCGGCGGCCGGATCTACTCGGCGATCGCCGTCACCCAGGACGTCAAGGCCGAGGACGACTACTTCACGTCGATCCGCCTGTCCCTGCAGATGAACAACCCCGACGAGGCCGAGACCGAGACGATCCAGACGCCCGGCGAGGTCGAGTACGCGGGCAAGATGGACGACGGCATCGAGGTCTACTCCTGGAACACGGTCAAGCCGTTCGGCAACTGACCGCGCAGGACCACCGACGCCGCACGGGGCCGGACCCCCGTCAGCCCCGCGCGGTCTGCTCGTCCAGCCCCGCGAGCACCAGCGGCAGCCGGTCCGCCCCGCCCTCGGCCACGCGGACCGGCACACCCCAGTCCTGCTGGTGGACGTGACAGGCCGGGTACTCGTTGGCCGGGTCGTCGTCGCAGGACGCGGCCATCGCCGACACGTGCAGCACGCCTTCCTCGATCTCCGGGTTCAGGACCAGCTCACGGCCCAGCTCGGTGCCCGCTCCGTCGCCCGCGACGAGCAGCTCCGGCGGCGTCGAGGAGACGAGCAGCCGGGTCGAGGGCCCGTACCGGGTGTCGAGCTTCTGCCCGGCCGGCGCCTGGAAGATGACGTCGAGCCGCAGCTTTCCGCCCGCGATCTCGGTCGCGGCGCGCTGCGTGTGGTGCGCGATCGCGTCCACCCTCACCGCCTCCTCGGGCAGCCGGAGCCGGGTCAGCCGGTGCCGCGCCGACTCCACGACCACGATGTCGTCGCCGACGAGGACCGCGTCGCTCGGCTCCCGCAGATCCGTCGCCAGCGTGCTGACCTGGCGGGTCGCCGGGTCGTAGCGGCGCAGCGCGTGGTTGTACGTGTCCGCCACCGCCACCGAGCCGTCGGGCAGCGCGGTGACGCCCAGCGGGTGCTGGAGCAGCGCCTGCCCCGCGTCCCCGTCCCGGTGCCCGAAGTCGAACAGGCCGGTGCCGACCGCGGTGTGCACATGTCCCTCCGGGTCCACCCAGCGCAGCGCGCTGGTCTCGGAGTCGGCGACCCACAGCCGGTCCTCGGTCGCGGCGAGCCCCGAGGGCTGCGCGAACCAGGCCTCGTCGCCGGGGCCGTCGACGAGCCCCTCGTTCGTCGTCCCGGCCGCGACCGCGACGACGCGCGCCACGGGGTCGTACGTCCACAGCTGGTGCACGCCGGCCATGGCCATCCACACCCGCCCGCCGAACACGGCGACGTCCCACGGCGAGGACAGGTCCACTTCCAGCGCGGGCCCGCTGGTGGGCGAGCCCTGCCACCACTGCTTCCCGGTGCCCGCGAGGGTCGTCACGGCCCCGCTGTCGAGGTCGACGGCGCGCAGCGCGTGGTTCACGGTGTCGGCGACGACCACGGTCCGCTCGTCGAGCAGCGCCAGCCCCTGCGGCTCGTTGAACGACTCGGGCCCGAAGCCGCGCTCCCCGTCCCCGATCCGCCGCACGACGGTCTCGCCGTCCGCCGCCAGCTCGACCAGCTGGTGCCGGGTCGTGTCCGACACCAGGAAGTTCCCCGACGGCAGCACGAGCGCCTTGCCCGGGAAGCGCAGGTCGCCGGCGACCGGCTCCGGCGGCACGTACGGCCCGTCGCCGCGCCGCAGCGTGCCCTTCGCCTCGTGCTCGGCCTCCAGCTCCTCGACCAGCTTCTCGATCGCGTGCGCGTGCCCCTCACCGGCGTGCTGCGCGACGACGTACCCCTCGGGGTCGATCACCACGAGCGTCGGCCAGGCCCGCACCGCGTACTGCTTCCAGGTCACGAGCTCCGGGTCGTCGAGCACCGGGTGCTCCACGCCGTACCGCTCGACCGCGTCGACGACCGCCGCGTGCTCGGCCTCGTGCACGAACTTCGGCGAGTGCACACCGACGATCACGAGCGTGTCCCGGTGCTTCTCCTCCAGCTCCCGCAGCTCATCGAGCACGTGCAGGCAGTTCACGCAGCAGAAGGTCCAGAAGTCGGCGATCACGATCTTGCCGCGCAGGTCGGCGAGGGTGATCTCCTTGCCGCCGGTGTTGAGCCAGCCGCCCGCGCCGACCAGTTCAGGGGCGCGGACTCGGGCACGGCGGGCGGGGACGGGGCTGGGCACCGGGGCGGCATCGTTCATGCTTCAAGCTTGCCACCTGCGCGGAAGCCGGTCACACCTGGACAGGGTGCCCCGTCGTCGAGTCCACGTGGGCCGGTACGGGGTCGTGGGCGTCGCCCGTCGAGGAGGTGCCGGTGGGTTCCAGGACGAGGAGCGCGGTGCCGGGGGCGGCGTGGGGCTTGTGCCAGGTGCCGCGGGGGACGGTGAAGACGGAGCCGCGGGGCAGGACGACGGCGCGTTCGCCGGTGTCCTCGCGCAGGGCGATGGTCAGTTCGCCCTCGACGACGAGGAAGAACTCGTCGGTGTGCTCGTGGACGTGCCACACGTGCTCGCCCTCCGCCTTGGCCAGCCGGACGTCGTAGTCGTTGACCCGCGTGACGATGCGCGGGCTCCACAGGGCGTCGAAGGTGGTCAGGGCCTGCGGGAGCGAGACGGGTTCCGGGAGTGCGGGATGCGTGACGGGGTTCATGGTGTCCAGCGTGCGGGCGGCGCGGGACCGGGTGTGAGTGCTAGAAATCTCGTATGCCGCAAGGATCCTCGCAGGACTCTGAATCGGACCGTGTGCACCGGGTGGTCGCGCTCGTCGACGAGGGCTCCAACCCCTTCGAGCTGGCGTGCGCGATCGAGGTGTTCGGGCTGCGCCGGCCCGAACTGGGGCGCGCCCTCTACTCGTTCGCGCTGTGCGCGGCGCGGCCGGACACGGTGATGCGGGACGGGTTCTTCACGCTGAGCGGGGTCGCCGACCTGTCGGCCACGGAGAGCGCCGACACGGTGATCGTGCCGAACCGGCCGGACACCGAGGTGCCCCGGCGGGCCGAGGTGCTGGACGCGCTGCGGGCCGCGCACGCGCGCGGGGCCCGGCTCGTCGGGTTCTGCAGCGGGGCGTTCACGCTCGCGGAGGCGGGGCTCCTGGACGGGCGGCGGGCGGCCTGTCACTGGATGTGGGCGGACGCGTTCCGCCGCCGCTTCCCCGGGGTGCGGCTCGAACCCGACGTGCTGTTCGTCGACGACGGGGACATCCTGACCGCGTCCGGCAGCGCCTCCGCGCTCGATCTCGGGCTGCACCTGGTGCGCCGCGACCACGGTGCGGAGATCGCGAACGCGGTGTCGCGGCGGCTCGTGTTCGCCGCGCACCGGGACGGCGGGCAGCGCCAGTTCGTGGAGCGCCCGGTGCCGCAGGTGCCGGACGCCTCGCTCGCGCCGCTGCTGGTCTGGGCGCAGGAGCGGCTCGGCGAGCCCCTGACCGTGGCCGGGCTCGCGGCCCGCGCCGGGGTGAGTCCGGCGACGCTGCACCGCCGCTTCCGGGCCGAGCTGGGCACGACGCCGCTGGCCTGGCTGCTCGGGGAGCGGATCGCGCTGGCCTGCCGGCTGATCGAGCGGGGCGAGCTGCGGCTCGACGTGGTGGCGCGGGACAGCGGTCTGGGGAGCGCGGCGAACCTGCGGGCGCACCTGAAGCGGGCGACGGGGCTGAGCCCTTCGGCGTACCGGAGACGGTTCGGGGCGGCGCCTGTGGAGGCGTCTGCCGCGATTACGGCGTAAAGGCCCTCGGGGAGGCGTGACGGGCCATGGCGTCCACGGCGTCTACGGCGCGAGGCCCTCGGGCGGGAGGGACGCGGGCGAGGCCGCGTCCTGGAATTCCGGGACGTCGAGGAACTCGATGATCGCGAGGGCGCACAGGGCGACGAACGCGATCCAGGCGACGACCGCGCCGGTCGGGTAGTTCCAGGCGATGAGGACGGCGGCGGCGACGGCCGCCACGGTCCAGTTCAGCCAGGTCCGCATGCGGTGCACCCAGGGCCCGACCGGGCCGAAGGTGCCGGCCGTGACGGACCGGCGGACCGAGCCGATCGCGCCGCACCAGGCGTCGCGGGTGGCCCGCGCCCAGCGCCCGGGGCCGCTGAGCCAGGCGGCCAGGGCGATGACGATGCCGAGGGCGGCGATCATGCGGACGCCGCTGCGCAGGAAGCGGACGAGGGTGTCGAAGACGGACTCCGCCGCGGGGCGGGAGACGCTGGAGGGCAGGGCGTCGAGGTAGTAGGCGCGGCCGAGCCACAGGGCGAGCCCGAGCACCAGCGCGCCGGCCGCGATGCCGAGGGCGGCGGTGACGAGGGCCCGGCGGCGGCGCCGGGCGAGCAGGACACCGGCGGCGGCCAGGAGGAGGACGAGCAGCGGGAGCACCCAGGAGAGGAGCTGGAGGAGCCGGAAGCCCTTGCGGGCCTTGGCGAGGCCGCCGGTGGACTCCATGACGGTGATCTCGGTGTGGATCTCGGGGATCTTCCCGGCGACGTCGAGCCCGCGGTCGACGAGGCCGTTCTTGACCTGTTCGACGACGGGGGCGAGGTCGAGGGTGACCATGCCGTTCTCGACCTTGACGGCGTCGCCGCCGCTGCCGGTGAGCGCCTTGTCGACGGCGGTGTGGGCGGTGCGGTTGAGCTGTTTCCACACGGTGGCGAAGGCGGGGCTGGTGACGAACCGGTCGGCGACGGTGTGCACGAACGAGGTGAGCCCGTCGGTGATCGGCCCGCTCGCGGCGCCGAGCGCCTTCTCCAGCGCGGGCCGGTCGTCGGGGGCGACGTTCTCCAGCAGGTCGGCGATCTCGATGCGGCTCATGACGGCGGTGGTGACCCGGTCCGCGACGGCGTTCTGCACGTCGGGGTCCTCGGCGAGCGGCGCCATCGTGTCGACGTACCGGTCGGTGTCGCCGATCAGCGCGTCGGACCAGACGGCGACGGCGCCGAGCGGGGTGAGCAGGGCGGCGAGCACGATCAGGACGACGGCGAACGTGGATTTCGTCCGGCCGGCCCGCCGCCGTGCGGGCCGTCCGGCGGCCGCCTCCAGCTCGGCGACCCGAGCGCGCAGCGCGGAGAGTTCGTCGTCCCTGGTCATGGGTCAAGGAGACCGGCGGGGGCGGGTGCGGCGCGCGCGGGGCTGGGCCGTTCGGGTCACTCCCGGGGGTCGGGCCGCCCGCGCGCGGGCAGGCTGGGGCGTATGCGCTACGAAGTTCGGGAACGGCTCTTCGCCGTCGGCGAGGACTACTGGATCGAGGACGAGCAGGGCCGCAAGGCGTTCCTCGTCGACGGAAAGGCGATGCGGCTGCGCGACACGTTCGAGCTCAAGGGGCCCGACGGACGCGTCCTGATCGACATCCGCCAGAAGATGCTCGCGCTGCGGGACACGATGGTGATCGAGCGCGACGGCGAACCGCTCGCGAAGATCCGCCGCAAACGCCTGTCTCTGCTGCGCAACCACTACCGGGTCGAGCTGGTCGACGGCACCGAGCTCGACGTCAGCGGCAAGATCCTGGACCGCGAGTTCGCCGTGGAGTACGACGGCGAACTGCTCGCGGACATCTCGCGGCGCTGGCTGCGCGTGCGGGACACGTACGGGGTGAACGTGGTGCGGGAGGACGCCGATCCGGCGCTGCTCGTAGCGGTCGCCGTGTGCGTGATCCATCTCGCGGAGAAGGAACGCGGCGACCTCGACTGAGCGTGCTCCGGGGGGGTCAGGGGCGGCGCGGGGCGTCCAGGCCGAGGAGGCGGTCCTTGAGGGCCGGGAACTGCTCGCGGGTGGCGCCGACCTTCGCGGGGTCGAGCTCCACGCGCAGCACCTCCTCGCCGGCGCCCGCCTCGGCAAGGATCTCGCCCCAGGGGTCGACGACGATGCTGTGGCCCGCCTGTTCGACGCCCGCGTGGGTGCCGGCGCTGCCGCAGGCCAGGACGTACGCCTGGTTCTCGACGGCGCGTGCCTGGGCGAGCAGGGTCCAGTGGGCGCGGCGGCGCTCGGGCCAGCCGGCGGAGACGACGAGGGTCTCGGCGCCGCGGTCGACCAGGCCCCGGTACAGCTCGGGGAAGCGCAGGTCGTAGCAGGTGGTCACGCCGAGCACGGTCTCCGGGAGCCGTACGGTGACCAGCTCGTCGCCCGGGCTCATGAGGACTGCCTCGCCCTTGTCGAAGCCGAAGCGGTGGATCTTGCGGTAGGCGGCGGCGAGGGTGCCGTCGGGGGCGAAGACCAGCGCGGTGTTGTAGAGCGGACCGTCCGGGTCGCGCTCGGGGATCGAGCCGGCGTGCAGCCAGACGCCCGCGTCCGCGGCTGCCTTCGACATGGCGTCGAAGGTGGGGCCCTCCAGCGGTTCGGCCTCGGCGGCGAACAGCTCGTAGGCGAAGGCTCCGGTCGTCCACAGCTCGGGAAGGACGACGAGATCGGCCGAACCTGCCTGGTCGCGGACCAGGGAACTCACTCGCTCCCGCCGCGAGTTGACCGATTCGTCCTCGTTTACCGCGATCTGGATGAGGGAGGCGCGCACACTACCACCGTCCTGGCATTCGAGCCGTCAACACCGGCCTACGATCGTCGTACGAAAGCGCTGCCGGGGTGCCTTCGGGCAGCGTACTGTGCCAGTCCGGGGGATTCCCCCGGACCCCCAGAACCCGCACCGACAGCGTCCGCCGCCGCCCAGCCATACGCCCGCGTACCAACCGCTCGAGGGGTCCCCTTCCGTGAGTCTCCACCCCAGCCTTCAGTCCTACGCCGATGCCTGGACCCACTCCGTGGAAGCGATATCCGAGTTGGTCACGCCGCTCGCGGAGGGTGAGTGGAACCGGGCGACGCCCTGCCCCGGCTGGTCGGTACGGGACATCGTGTCGCACGTCATCGGCGTGGACTGCGAGATGCTCGGCGACCCGCGACCGATCCACACGCTGCCCCGCGACCTCTACCACGTGCAGACGGAGGGCCAGCGGTACCAGGAGATCCAGGTGGACGTCCGCCGGCACCACACGGCGCCGGAGATGGTCTCGGAGCTGGAGTACACGATCATCCGCCGCTCGCGGCAGCTGCGGAACGAGTCGCGGGAGCCCGGCACGATCGTGCGCGGGCCGCGCGGGGTCGAGGAGACGCTCGAGTACGCGATGCGGCGGCGGGCGTTCGACATCTGGGTCCACGAGCAGGACCTGCGCCGCGCCCTGGGCACGCCCGGCAATCTCGACTCGCCCGGGGCGCACGTCACCCGGGACATGCTGCTCGCGATCCTGCCGAAGGTCGTCGCCAAGGACGCGGGCGCGCCGGCGAACTCGGCGGTGGTCTTCGACGTGCACGGGCCCGTCGAGTTCCTGCGCACGGTGCGGGTGGACGCGGAGGGCAAGGGCACGATCGACGGCGCCCCCTCGCTCGGCCCCGCCGCGACGATCGCCCTGGACTGGGAGACCTACGTCCGCCTCGCCTGCGGCCGCACGACCCCGGAGGCGGCCCGCGACGCCCTCAAGACGGAGGGCGACGCGTCCTTGGTCGAGGCGATCCTGGCGTCGTTCGCCGTCACTCCGTAGTGCTCGGTCTACGCGTCACCCAGAGGAGCTCCGCCGGCCAGCGGTGGGCCCAGTCGGGCGGGTCGGTCTCGTTGTAGCCGTTGGTCGTCCCGCGGTCGGGCCGGGGCTCGATGAGGTCGTCGATGACGAGACCCGCGCCGCGCAGGACCCTGACCCAGTCGCCGTAGGTGAGCTGATAGCTGGTCGCGCCGTCGCCTTCCGCGATGCCGCTCAGCCCGAAGTAGTCCTTCTGCAGCGTCGTGGTGACGCGGCTCGCGGCCTCGTCGTAACAGGCCTCGAACCAGGGGCTGGCCACGTTGAACACCAGGCGTCCGCCCCGGCGCAGCACGCGTGCGGCCTGCGGGACGGCCAGGTGCGGGGGCGCCCAGCTCAGCCCGCCGAAGTCGCAGAACACGAGGTCGAAGCTGCCGTCGGCGAAGGGGAGCTGTTCGGCGGCGCCCTGCACCAGGGGATAGCGGTCCGCGCCCATCGCCGAGGCGGCCGCGTCGAGTTGGGCCTCGGAAAGGTCGATCCCGACGACCTGGGCGCCCTCGGCGGCGAGCGCCCTCGACCACTGCCCGGCGCCGCAGCCGAGTTCGAGGACCCGCTTGCCGGTGACGTCACCCAGGGCGTTCAGGTGCGCGTCGGGGACGGAGTACATGCCCCACAGCCGGGGCGCGGCGCCGATCCGCGCGTCGTGCCTGTCCTGATAGTCGCCGCTGATCCGGTTCCAGAGCCGCCGGTTGGCGGGGATGCTTTCCACGCGCGGCACTCCAGCACCCGGGGCCCGGGACGGTCAACAGGATTGCGGCGGGATCGGATCCGCCCCCGGTCCCGCGACCGTCACGCCGGCACGTGCACCGAGGTCACCCGGGACGCGACGACCCGTTCCCGCTCCGCGCGGGCGGCCCGCTTGCGCAGACGCAGGATCTGCCCCACCCCGAACGCCTGGAGCACGAACACCGCCGAGAAGGCGATCCGGTAGTCGTCCCCGGTCGCGTCGAGCAGCACGCCGACCGCCAGCAGCGTGGTCATGGAGGCGACGAAGCCCCCCATGTTCACGATCCCGGACGCGGTCCCCTGCCGCTCCGGCGGGTTCGCCGGCCGCGCGAAGTCGAACCCGATCATCGACGCGGGTCCACAGGCCCCGAGCACCACGCACATCACGACGAGCAGCCACATCGGCGCCTGCCCGGGCCACACGACGGGCAGGGCCCACAGCACGGCCGTCGCGGCGACCGTCCCGAGCGCCAGCGGCAGCCGCGCCGAGTGGTGGCGGGCGACGACCTGCCCGTAGACGAGTCCGACGGTCATGTTGGAGAGGACCACGAGGGTCAGCAGCTCCCCCGCCGTGCCGCGCGAGAGCCCCTGCGCCTCGACGAGGAACGGCAGCCCCCACAGCAGCAGGAACACCATCGCCGGGAACTGGGTCGTGAAGTGGACCCAGAGTCCGAGCCGGGTCCCGGGCTCGCGCCAGGCCGCCGAGATCTGCGCCCGCACGTACGCGGCCCCCTTGTGCGAGGCGGGCAGCGGCGGGGCCGCGTACCCCTCGGGGTGGTCCTTGAGGAAGAGCAGCATCAGCACGAGGACGACGACGCCCGCGACGGCGGACCCGGCGAACGCGGCCTCCCAGCCGATGCCGTGCAGCAGCCGCGCGATGACGAGCGTGGAGACGAGGTTGCCGGCCATGCCGACGAGGCCCGCGAGCTGCGCGACGAGCGGCCCCCGCCGCGCCGGGAACCACCGTGTGCCGAGCCGCAGCACGCTGATGAACGTCATGGCGTCCCCGCACCCGAGCAGCGCCCGCGACACGAGCGCCGTCCCGTACGAGGAGGAGAACGCGAAGCCGAGCTGGCCGAGGGTGAACAGGACGACGCCGATGGTCAGCACCTTCTTGGTGCCGAGCCGGTCGACCATCAGGCCGACGGGTATCTGCATGCCCGCGTACACGAGCAGCTGGAGGATCGAGAACGTGGACAGCGCCGAGGCGTTGATGTCGAAGCGCTCGACGGCGTCGAGTCCGGCGACGCCCAGCGAGGTGCGGAAGATGACGGCGACGAAGTAGACGGAGACGCCGATGCACCACACGGCGACCGCGCGCCGGCCGCCGGGCGGATCGCCGGGCAGCCGCAGCGCGGAGTCGGACGAGGAGGAGGCGGAGCTCATCGCACGTCACCCCGCGCCAGGTTCTGGAACCAGCCCACGTGCCGGCGGACGACGGCGACGGCCGCCTCCTCGTCCCCGGCGCGCAGCGCGTCGAGGATCTCGCCGTGCTCGGCCAGCGTCTTGGCGATCCGGTCGGGGTGGGAGTGCATGACGGCGACGCCCATCCGCAGCTGCCGGTCGCGCAGCTGGTCGTAGAGGCGGGACAGGATCTCGTTGCCCGCGCTGCGCACGATCTCGGCGTGGAAGCAGCGGTCGGTGGTGGCGGCGTCCACGAACTGTCCGGCGGCGGCCTGCGCCTGCTGCCTCTCCAGCAGCTCGGCGAGCCGGTCGAGGAGCCGGGGCGGGGCGGGCACGGCCTTGCGCACCGCGTGCTCCTCGACGAGCAGCCGGGTCTCGACGACGTCCGCGATCTCCTGCGCGGACACCGGCAGGACCAGCGCGCCCTTCTTCGGGTACAGCTTGAGCAGCCCCTCGACCTCCAGCTTGAGCAGCGCCTCGCGCACGGGCGTGCGGGAGACGCCGACGGCCTCGGCGAGTTCGCCCTCGGTGAGCAGGGTGCCGCCTTCGTAGCGGCGTTCGAGCACGCCGCGCTTCACGTGGTCGTACACGCGCTCCGCGGCGGGGGGCCGCTTCTCGGTGACGGTCGGGGTCGGGGGCGAGGCCGGGGCAGGGGTCGAGGTCGCGGGCATGCGCACATCATAGATACAACACGTACGCAACACAGGGGACGTCCACCATGCGGAACGGGGATCACCCGATCTCGTGTACCGGGCCGTACAACCCTGGACGCGTCCCAGAAGTCTCTTACGTGCGCGATCCACCCAATGGGCCGCGCTTTAGGGGCATTTGGAGCGTCCATCTTGAAAATTCGCACTTCGGGCATCGCTGTTCTCGTCGCCGGAACCGTGCTCACGAGCGGAGCGCTGACCACCTCCGCACAGGCCGCCACCGCACCGGCCAAACCGACCATCGCCGCGGCCGGCGGCTATGTGATGAACAACGGGACGGGCGCGAGCCTGTTCACCAAGGCCGCGGACACCCGCCGGTCCACCGGCTCGACCACCAAGATCATGACCGCGAAGGTGGTGCTGTCCCAGCCGAACCTGAACCTGGACGCCAAGGTCACGATCCAGAAGGCGTACAGCGACTACATCGTCAGGAACAACGCCTCGTCCGCCCGCC
Organism: Streptomyces sp. NPDC059524; assembly: GCF_042749255.1. Taxonomy (NCBI): domain Bacteria; kingdom Bacillati; phylum Actinomycetota; class Actinomycetes; order Kitasatosporales; family Streptomycetaceae; genus Streptomyces; species Streptomyces sp. NPDC059524. The sequence continues at coordinate 16,045 of NZ_JBHYTK010000135.1, forward strand.
TGATCGTCGGCGACAAGGTGACCGTCCGCCAGCTCCTGTACGGGCTGATGCTGCCTTCGGGCTGCGACGCCGCCTACGCGCTCGCGGACAAGTTCGGCTCGGGCACCACGCGCGCGGCCCGCGTGAAGTCCTTCATCGGCAAGATGAACAAGACCGCGACGAGCCTCGGCCTGAGGAACACGCACTTCGACTCGTTCGACGGGATCGGCCAGGGCTCGAACTACTCGACGCCGCGCGACCTGACGAAGATCGCCTCCTCGGCGATGAAGAGCTCCACGTTCCGCTCCGTCGTGAAGACCAAGTCGACGAAGCAGAAGGTCACGACGAAGTCCGGCGGCTACCGCTACATGTCGTGGACGAACACGAACAACCTGCTCGGCTCGTACACCGGCACCATCGGCGTCAAGACGGGCTCGGGCCCGGAGGCCGGCTACTGCCTGGTCTTCGCCGCGACCCGCAACGGCAAGACGGTCATCGGCACGGTTCTGAAGTCGACGTCGGTCACGGCCCGCACGTCCGACGCGAAGAAGCTCATGGACTACGGCTTCAAGCGCTAGGCCCTGGTCCCGCACACGGCGAGGCCCCGCACCCTGTGGTGCGGGGCCTCGCCGCTACGGACTAACCCCAGGTGATGAGGCGCTTCGGCTGCTCCAGAATCGCCGCCACGTCCGCCAGCACCTTGGACCCCAGCTCCCCGTCCACCAGCCGGTGGTCGAAGGAGAGGGCCAGGGTCGTCACCTGACGCGGCTTCACCTTGCCCTTGTGGACCCAGGGCTGGAGCTTGATCGCCCCGACGGCGAGGATCGCCGACTCGCCCGGGTTCAGGATCGGCGTACCGGTGTCGACGCCGAAGACGCCCACGTTGGTGATCGTCACCGTGCCGCCCTGCATGGCCGCCGGGGACGTCTTGCCGTCCCGGGCCGTCGCCACCAGCTCACCGAGGGACGCCGCCAGCTCCGGCAGGGCCATCGCGTGCGCGTCCTTGATGTTCGGCACGATCAGACCGCGCGGGGTGGCCGCGGCGATGCCCAGGTTCACGTAGTGCTTCTGGACGATCTCCTGGGCGGCCTCGTCCCACGACGCGTTGACCGCGGGGTTCCGCTTGATCGCGACGAGCAGGGCCTTGGCGATGAGCAGCAGCGGGTTGACCCGCAGCCCCTGCATGTCCTTGTCGCCCTTGAGCTCCTCGACGAGCTTCATCGTGCGGGTCACGTCGACCGTCACGAACTCCGTGACGTGCGGCGCGGTGAACGCGGAACCGACCATCGCCGCGGCGGTCGCCTTGCGGACGCCCTTCACGGGGATCCGGGTCTCGCGGACCGTGTCGTACGAGACCGGCGCCGCCGGGGCCGGGGCGGCCGGGACCGGCGCGGGCGCCTGGGCCGGGACCTCGGGCGCGGCAGCGGGCGCGGCCAGCTCGACCGCGGCGTGCACGTCCTCGCGGGTGATGATCCCGTCCGGGTTCGACGGGATCACCGTGGCCAGGTCGACGCCCAGGTCCTTGGCGAGCTTGCGCACCGGCGGCTTGGCCAGCGGACGCTGCTCGACGACGACCTGCGCCGCCGTCCCGTTGGCCGCCGGGGCGGCCGTGTCGCCCTTGCGGGCGCGGCGCTTGGTCGAGGACTCGGCGACGCCGTAGCCGACGAGCACGGGCTGGCGCCCGGTCGGGGCCTCCTCGGGCTCCTCCGCGGCCACCGGCTCGGCGGCGGCCGGCGCGGGGGCGGCGGGCTCCTCGCCCGCGACGTCCACGGAGATGATCGCCTGGCCGACGTCGACCGTGGTGCCCTCGGGGAAGATCAGCTCGCGCACGACCCCGTCGTAGGGGATCGGCAGCTCGACGGCGGCCTTGGCCGTCTCGACCTCGCACACGACCTGCCCGTCGGTGACCGTGTCACCGGGCTGGACGTACCACTTGAGGATCTCGGCCTCGGTCAGGCCCTCGCCCACGTCGGGCATCTTGAACTCACGTGCCATGTCTTCAGCCCTCCTCAGTACGCAAGCGAGCGGTCGACGGCGTCGAGCACCCGGTCCAGGCCCGGCAGGTACTCCTCCTCCAGGCGCGCCGGCGGATACGGCGCGTGGTACCCGCCGACCCGCAGCACGGGCGCCTCCAGGTGGTAGAAGCAGCGCTCGGTGATCCGGGCGGCGATCTCCGCGCCGGAGCCGAGGAAGACGGGGGCCTCGTGCACGACGACGACCCGCCGCGTCTTCTCCGCCGACCGCTGCACGGCGTCGAAGTCGACCGGCGAGATCGAGCGCAGGTCGAGGACCTCGATCGACTTGCCCTCCTCCTGGGCGGCCGCGGCGGCCTCCAGGCAGACCTTCACCATCGGCCCGTACGCGACCAGCGTCACGTCCGTGCCCTCGCGCGCGACGACGGCCTTGTGCAGGTCGCCGGGGACGGCCTCGGTGTCGACCTCGCCCTTGTCCCAGTAGCGGCGCTTGGGCTCGAAGAAGATCACCGGGTCGTCGCTCTGGATGGCCTGCTGGAGCATCCAGTACGCGTCCGACGAGTTCGACGGCGTGACGACCTTCAGGCCGGCCACGTGCGCGAACAGCGCCTCGGGCGACTCGCTGTGGTGCTCGACCGCGCCGATGCCGCCGCCGTACGGGATGCGCACGACGACCGGCACCTTGACCTTGCCGAGCGCGCGGGCGTGCATCTTGGCGAGCTGCGTGACGATCTGGTCGTACGCGGGGAAGACGAAGCCGTCGAACTGGATCTCCACCACGGGCCGGTAGCCGCGCAGCGCGAGACCGATCGCGGTGCCGACGATGCCGGACTCCGCGAGCGGGGTGTCGATGACCCGGTCCTCACCGAAGTCCTTCTGCAGCCCGTCGGTGACCCGGAAGACACCGCCGAGCTTGCCGACGTCCTCGCCCATGACGAGGACCTTGGGGTCGCTCTCCAGCGCCGTGCGCAGCGACTCGTTGATCGCCTTGGCGATCGGAAGCTTCTGTACCGCCATGATCAGGCACCTTCCTCCGCGAACGACGCCTGGTAGGCGGCGAACTGCGCGCGCTCCTCGTCGACGAGCGCGTGCCCGTCCGCGTACACGTTCTCGAAGATCGCCATGTGGTCCGGGTCCGGCATGGCCCGCACCGCATCGCGCACTCGCTTGCCCAACGCCTCGGCCTCGGCGTCGAGTTCCGCGAAGAAGCCCTCGTCCGTGCCGGTCTGCGCTTCGAGGTACGTGCGCAGGCGCAGGATCGGGTCCTTCGCCTCCCACGAGGCGCGCTCCTCGTCGGCCCGGTACTTGGTCGGGTCGTCGGAGGTGGTGTGGGCGCCCATGCGGTAGGTGAAGGCCTCGACGAGGGTCGGGCCCTCGCCGTTGCGCGCCCGCTCCAGGGCCCAGCGGGTCACGGCGAGCACCGCGAGGACGTCGTTGCCGTCGACGCGGACGCCGGGGAAGCCGTAGCCCTGCGCGCGCTGGTAGAGCGGCACGCGGGTCTGCTTCTCGGTGGGCTCGGAGATGGCCCACTGGTTGTTCTGGCAGAAGAACACGACCGGCGCGTTGTAGACCGCCGAGAACGTGAAGGCCTCCGCCACGTCGCCCTGGCTGGAGGCGCCGTCGCCGAAGTAGGCGACGACCGCCGAGTCGGCGCCGTCCTTGGCCACGCCCATCGCGTAGCCGGTGGCGTGCAGGGCCTGCGAGCCGATGACGATCGTGTAGAGCTGGAAGTTGTTGCTGTTCGGGTCCCAGCCGCCGTTGTTCACCCCGCGGAACATGCCGAGCAGCTTGGTCGGGTCGACCCCGCGGCACCAGGCGACGCCGTGCTCGCGGTAGGTCGGGAAGACGTAGTCGTCCTCGCGGGTGGCGCGCCCGGACCCCACCTGGGCGGCCTCCTGCCCGAGGAGCGAGGGCCACAGGCCCAGCTCGCCCTGGCGCTGCAGCGTGACGGCCTCCGCGTCGAAGCGGCGGGCCATCACCATGTCGCGGTACAGGTCGCGCAGGGCGTCGTCGGTGATGTCGGTGACGTACTTGTCGTACGCCGCGTTCTTGACCCGCTTGCCCTCGGGCGTCATGAGCTGGACCAGCTCGGGACGGCCCTTCGCCGCGGTCGTGCCGGTGGACTTCTTCGCGGACTTCTTCGCAGCGGCCCGCTTGCGCGGCGGCTGTGCCTCTTGCGCAGCGGCAGTGCTGTCAGCACTGTCTACGGTCACGTGTGCTCCTCCGTCGGTCCGGCCCCGGGATTGCCGGATGGCCAGTCGGCTCGGCTCGCCTGATCCGTCCACGCACGGGGTGGGTGCGCTGCGCCGGGTTCAGGCGTGACTAGAAAGAACGAAACAGATCCTGCGTCCCGGCAGACCCTTCACCCAGCACGTTACCCAGTGCGCCGCACATCTGCGAAACCCCATCTGACCTGCGTTTTTGCTTGGATTTCCAAGTAATTCGATGCTCGGAAATCCTAGTAATCGCGCCGGAGACGAAGCGTCGCAGGTCACAGCCGTGCGGCCGGTCACTGGTCACAGCCTGGCAGGGGGCCGGAACACCGGCACGTTATCCCGGTCACCTGGGGCGCGGGAAGGGCTTGCGTGTAAGACTGACGTCGTGCACGAAGACGGAAAAATTCGCGTATTTCTCCTCGACGACCATGAAGTGGTCCGGCGCGGGGTCCACGAGATGCTGTCGGTGGAGGACGACATCGAGGTCGTCGGAGAGGCCGGTACGGCCGCCGACGCGCTGGTGCGGATCCCGGCCACGCGGCCCGACGTCGCGGTCCTGGACGTGCGCCTGCCGGACGGCAGCGGCGTCGAGGTGTGCCGCGAGCTCCGCTCCCGGGACGACTCCATCAAGTGCCTCATGCTGACCTCGTACGCGGACGACGAGGCCCTCTTCGACGCGATCATGGCGGGCGCCTCCGGCTACGTCCTGAAGGCGATCAGGGGCAACGAGCTGCTGTCGGCCGTGCGCGATGTCGCCGCCGGCAAGTCCCTGCTCGACCCCGTGGCCACCGCGCGGGTGCTGGAGCGGCTGCGGGACGGCGGCCGCGCCAAGGCCGACGACCGGCTGGCGGGCCTGACCGACCAGGAGCGCCGGATCCTCGACCTGATCGGTGAGGGCATGACGAACCGGGCGATCGGCGAGCAGCTGCACCTCGCCGAGAAGACGATCAAGAACTATGTGTCGAGCCTGCTGTCGAAGCTGGGGATGGAGCGCCGCTCGCAGGCGGCCGCGTTCGTCGCCCGGATGCAGGCGGAGAAGCGCTGAGACCCCCGTCCGGATCAGGCTGGGCTCGCCCTTCCCCTTCCTCATAGCGGGAGAAACCAGGACTTTGGTCCCGTGGTCCACGGGGCAACGTCCTCTTCTTCCGTACCCGCGCGGCGGCGCACAGTGGGGACATGCCCTCCGATCCCCAGCCCGAGCACGATCGCGGCTTCGAGCTGCTCGCCCGCGTGGACTACGGCCGAGTCGCCACCAGCATGCGCGCGCTGCCCTTCCTGGCGGCCGCCCGGCACGTCGTCTCCGACGGCGGGCTGCTGCTGCGCATGCACCGGGGCTACGGCTACCACCTGGCCTGTGTCGGCAGCGTCGTCGCCTACGGGGCGGACAACCTGGGCGCCGAGCGCCCGGAGGACGAGGGGCAGTGGTCCGTGCAGTGCGTCGGCACCTGCGCGCGGGCCGAGCCGACCCCGGCCGAGCTGGAACGCTTCGGGGCCGCCCCGCACTCCGCGGACGGCGAGCCCTACGACGCGGTGTACCTGCGCGTCGACCCGCAGTTCGTCACCGTGCACGAACTGCGGGGCGGATCCGCGCGACGCCGGGCCTGAGCCCGGCGCGGATCAGACGTCGCTGTCGACGCCTCCGTCGACGCCACCCGTGTCGGTGCCGGCCGTGTCACCCGTCGGATCGGTCGTCGGGTCCGTCGGCCCCTCCGTGGGCTCGGTCGGCTCGTCCGTGGGCTCCGTCGGCTGGTCCGTCGGCTCGCCGGTCGGCTCGCCCGTCGGCTCCGTCGGCTGCGTGGACGGGGTCGTCGGCTGCTGCGACGGCTGCTGGCTCGGCGTGTAGTCGGGCTGGCCGCCCGTGTCGCCGCCCGGCTCCTCCGTCTGACCACCGGTGTCCGTCTCGTCGGTGGCGTCGTCGCTCGGCTCCTGCGACTCCTCGGACTGCGAGACCGACGGCGACTGCTTGTCGTTCTGCTTCTTGGTCCCGTCGTCGCCCGCGTTGAGCGCGAAGGCGACGCCCACCGCGACGGCGATCACGGCCAGCACGGCGACGATCCACATCTTGCCGCGGCCGCCACCGCCCCCGTTCCCGTGGCCGTCGAAGCCGCCGTCGTCACGGCCCGGCGGGCGCAGCATCGGCTGCGCGGCCGTGCCGGTGTCGCCGGGGTGCGGCAGCGCGGTGGTGCCGGCCATGCCCATGCCCATCGCCGGGGTGTTGCCGCCCTCGTGCATGTCGACCGGGCCCGTGTTCCAGGTGCCGGTGTGGCCGCCCTGCTCGTACAGCATCTGCAGGCCGTACTGGACGAGCCCGCGCATCTCCTCGGCCGTCTGGAACCGGTCGTCCGGGTCCTTGGCGAGGGAGCGCATGACGAGGCCGTCCAGCTCCGGCGGCGTCGCGTCCGAGACCTCGGACGGCGGCACCGGCATGTCCTGGACGTGCTGGTAGACGACGGAGAGCGGCGTCTCACCGGTGAAGGGGGGCCGCAGCGCGAGCAGCTCGTAGAGGAGGCAGCCGGTCGCGTACAGGTCGGAGCGGTGGTCGACGGCCTTGCCGAGGGCCTGCTCCGGGGAGAGGTACTGGGGCGTGCCCATGACCATGCCGGTCTGTGTCATGGTCGACTGCGCGCCGTGCAGGGCGCGGGCGATGCCGAAGTCCATGACCTTGACCGCGCCGGTGTCCGTGATGATCACGTTGGCGGGCTTGATGTCACGGTGCACGATGCCGTGCTGGTGCGAGTACGCGAGCGCCTCGAGCACCCCGGAGACGATGATGAGGGCCTGCTCGGGGCCCGGCGC
>NZ_JBHYTK010000136.1:0-14156 GCF_042749255.1 Streptomyces sp. NPDC059524
GGGTCTTGCTGGTCTTGCTTTTTCGCTTTCCGGCCTTTCGGCCTTCCTGCGGTGTCGACTCTATCAGATCCTTTCGGGCCTGATTCCCAGTCAACTGGTTTGTCGTTGCGACCCGTTGGGCCGTTCGGACTGGTGAGACTTTAGCGGAGTCCCGGCCCCCGACCTAATCGGGGTCCCGCTCTTTCGAACGTGGATTCCTCATTTCGCAAAAGCACGCGCAAACGGCACGACGAAGCTCGTCGAGCGTTTGAAGAGTTCTTGCGGAATGGCTGTCCGGGGACCGACCGGGGTCGGTGCTCACGTCGGACAACTCGGAGAACACTACGGATCGGCCCGGGGCGTGTCAACTTCCCGCCCCGGGCCGTCGTGCGGTCAAACGGTGTTGCCGTCAGCTGTTGCCGGAGGCCAGCTCACGGCTGCGGTCGCGGGCCGCTTCCAGGGCGGCGATGAGGGCGGCCCGTACGCCGTGGTTCTCCAGCTCGCGGATGGCGTTGATGGTCGTACCCGCCGGCGAGGTCACGTTCTCGCGGAGCTTGACCGGGTGCTCGCCGCTGTCGCGGAGCATCGTGGCCGCGCCGATGGCGGACTGGACGATGAGGTCGTGGGCCTTGTCGCGCGGGAGGCCGAGCAGGATGCCGGCGTCGGTCATGGCCTCGACGAGGTAGAAGAAGTACGCGGGGCCCGAGCCGGACAGGGCCGTGCAGGCGTCCTGCTGGGACTCGGGGACGCGCAGGGTCTTGCCGACCGAGCCGAAGATCTCCTCGGCGTGGGTCAGGTGCGCGGCCGTGGCGTGGGTGCCTGCGGAGATGACGGACATCGCCTCGTCGACGAGCGCGGGGGTGTTCGTCATGACGCGGACCACCGGGATGTTCTCGGGGAGGCGCTCCTCGAAGAACGTGGTCGGGATGCCGGCGGCACCGCTGATGATCAGGCGGTCGGCCGGGACATGCGGGGCCAGCTCCGCGAGGAGGGTGCCCATGTCCTGAGGCTTCACCGTGAGGATCAGGGTGTCGGCCTGCTTGGCGGCTTCCTGGTTGGTGACCGGGGTGACGCCGTAGCGCTCGCGGAGTTCGGCGGCGCGCTCGGGGCGGCGGGCGGTGACCATGAGGTCGGCCGGGGCCCAGCCGCCGCGGATCATTCCGCTGAGCAGGGCTTCACCGATCTTGCCCGTACCGAGGACGGCGACCTTGTGGCGGGGGTGCTGGCTCGTCTCACTCATGGGGGCATCCTCGCACCGGGCGCGGCCCCGGCCCGAGCGCTGTCCGGCAGTCGGACGCGGTCAGGCGGTGCGGCGGCGCAGGGTGGCCGCGCCGAGGCCCAGGACGAGGAGCGCGCACCCGGCGACGATCAGGACGTCCCGTACGTACGTGGTGGTGAGGTCGGTGTGGTGGAGGACCTCGTTCATGCCGTCGACGGCGTACGACATCGGCAGGACGTTCGAGATGCCTTCGAGGACGGGCTGCATCTGGTCGCGCGGGGTGAACAGGCCGCAGAGCAGGAGCTGCGGGAAGATCACGGCCGGCATGAACTGGACGGCCTGGAACTCGGAGGCGGCGAACGCCGAGACGAACAGGCCGAGTGCGGTGCCGATCAGGGCGTCGAGGAGGGCGACCAGGAGCAGGAGCCAGGCGGAGCCGGTGACGTTCAGGTCGAGGCCCCACAGGGCGAGGGCCGTGGCGAGGACCGACTGGAGGACCGCGACGGCGCCGAAGGCGAGGGCGTATCCGCCGATGAGGTCGCCTTTGCCGAGAGGCATGGCGAGCAGGCGTTCGAGGGTGCCGGTGGTGCGTTCGCGCAGGGTGGCGATCGAGGTCACCAGGAACATCGTGATGAGCGGGAAGATGCCGAGCAGTGAGGCGCCGATGGAGTTGAAGACGGCGGGGCTCGCGTCGAAGACGTAGCGCAGGAGTACGAGCATCACGCACGGGACGAGCAGCATCAGGGCGATGGTGCGCGGATCGTGGCTGAGCTGGCGCAGAACGCGGCGGGCGGTGGCGAGGGTGCGGTACGGGTTCATGGCTGCCTCCGGGTGGCGGGGGCGGCGTTCGCCGCGTCGACGAGCTGGAGGAATGCGGCCTCGACGGTGTCGGTCGCGGTGCGGGTGCGCAGGGCGTCGGGGCTGTCGTCCGCGAGGAGGGTGCCGTCGCGCATGAGGAGGAGGCGGTGGCAGCGCTCGGCCTCGTCCATGACGTGTGAGGAGACAAGGAGGGTGGTGCCCTGCTCGGCGAGGCGGTGGAAGAGGTTCCACAGGTCGCGGCGGAGAACGGGGTCGAGGCCGACGGTCGGTTCGTCGAGAACGAGGAGTTCGGGGGTGCCGAGGAGGGCGACGGCGAGGGAGACGCGGCTGAGCTGGCCGCCGGAGAGGTTGCCGCTCAGGGCGTCGGCGTGGTCGGTCAGGTCCACGTCGCCGAGGACGCGCTCGACCTCGGCGCGGCGTTCCTCGGCGCGGGCGCGGCCGGGCAGGAGCACGGCGGCGAAGTAGTCGAGGTTCTGCCGGACGGTGAGGTCGAGGTAGACGGACGGGGCCTGGGTGACGTAGCCGACGCGGGAGCGGAGGTCGGCGTGGCCGGCGGGGTGGTCGAGGACGGTCAGGGTGCCGGCGACCTTGGCCTGGGTGCCGACGAGGGCGCGCATCAGGGTGGACTTGCCGCATCCGGAGGGGCCGAGGAGACCGGTGACCTGGCCTCGGCGGACGGTGAAGTCGAGGTCGCGCAGGACGGTGTGGGGGCCTCGGACGACGGTGAGGCCGGCGGCGTGGATGGCGGGGGTGACGGGGTCCCGGACGGGGTCCGGGGGGTCCGGATTTTTATTCATCACGTGATGAATAGTCCTCCGGTGCGTATATGTCGTCAAGGACCGGGGCGGGGGTGCGTGCCGGGGCCTCCGGCGGGGGTCCGGTGCGTTTGGTGAGGCCTGTTGAAGGGGCGCCCGGCGCCGGGGCTGCGGCGCTGCCCCACGCGTGCCCCGAGCAGGGATGCCGCACAGGCCGGATTCCGGGACGGAAGCGTCCCGCCAGGGGCGCGGGGCTGTATCCATGTGCGGCTCCGCCGCGCGGGCGCGATCGGCCACGACGACGTGGCACCCGGCGACGACAGCGCGCAACCTGTGACCGAAAGGCGTACCCGGCACCGGAGTACTGAGGGCCGGTCAGCCCTCAGCCCTTGCGGCCTTGGCCCTTTTTCTTGGCGGGGTTGCGGGTGCGGCGGCCGGCACGGCGTTCGTACTGCTCGACGGCGGTCTCGTACTCCTGGCGTCGCAGCTTCTCGCCGGGGGCCTCCGTGAGGCAGCGCAGGGCGTAGGCGAGGAGGACGCCGACGAAGCCGATGGTCAGGAATCCGCGCAGGGAGGCCTGCTTCTCGGGGTCGGGCCGCTGGGAGAAGGAGCTCCAGGTCCGTGTGAAGGCGAAGGCGGAGCACACCGCGAACATGACGATCAGCAGGCCCTCGACGAACGCGCCGACGTCGGCCAGCGCCAGCCCCTCGTAGGCGAAGCGGAGAACGAAGCAGCCCGCGACCGCCAGGGCGAGGGCACCGAGAGCGGCGCCCACACGGGTCACCAGGTAGGAACCGCTGTGATCGACCCAGGACGTGCCGAAGAAACGGATCGCCTCAGGACGGGGGCCGGGGTTCGTGGGTGCGTCGCTCACGGGTCCGATTATCCCCGGACCGGCCCGCGCGAGGCGCAGGCCGGTCGGGACACGGCGGTCAGCCCAGCTTGGAGACGTCGCGGACGGCGCCCTTGTCGGCGCTGGTGGCCATGGCGGCGTAGGCGCGCAGGGCGGCGGAGACCTTGCGCTCGCGGGACTTGGGGGCGTAGACGCCGCCCAGGGCCTCGCGGCGCGCGGCGAGCTCGTCGTCGCCGACCAGCAGCTCGATGGACCGGTTCGGGATGTCGATTCGGATGCGGTCGCCGTCCTGGACGAGCGCGATGGTGCCGCCGGCCGCGGCCTCGGGCGAGGCGTGACCGATCGACAGGCCGGAGGTGCCGCCGGAGAACCGCCCGTCCGTGACGAGCGCGCAGGCCTTGCCGAGCCCGCGTCCCTTCAGGTACGAGGTCGGGTAGAGCATCTCCTGCATGCCCGGCCCGCCCTTGGGGCCCTCGTAGCGGATGACGACGACGTCGCCCTCCTTGACCTCCTTCATGAGGATCTTCTGGACGGCCTCGTCCTGCGACTCGCAGACGACGGCGGGGCCCTCGAAGGTCCAGATGGACTCGTCGACACCGGCGGTCTTCACGACACAGCCGTCCACCGCGAGATTGCCTTTCAGGACGGCGAGGCCGCCGTCCTGCGAGTAGGCGTGCGCGACGTCGCGGATGCAGCCGCCGGCCGCGTCCGTGTCGAGGGAGTCCCAGCGCTTGGACTGCGAGAAGGCGGTGGCGGAGCGCTCACAGCCGGGGGCCGCGTACCAGAGGTCGGTGGCTTCCTCGGTCGCGCTGCCGCTGCGCACGTCCCAGGTGTCGAGCCACTCCTTGATCGACGGGGAGTGGACGGTGTGCACGTCCTCGTTGAGGAGCCCGCCGCGGTACAGCTCGCCGAGGATGGCGGGGATGCCGCCGGCGCGGTGCACGTCCTCCATGTAGTACGTCTTCGACCCGGCGACGTTCGGCGCGACCTTGGCCAGGCAGGGCACGCGGCGCGAGACGGCGTTGATGTGGTCGAGGTTGTAGTCGACCTCGGCCTCCTGAGCGGCGGCCAGCAGGTGCAGGATCGTGTTCGTGGAGCCGCCCATGGCGATGTCGAGCGCCATCGCGTTCTCGAACGCGGCGTGGGTGGCGATGTTGCGCGGCAGGACGCTCGCGTCGTCGTCGCCGTAGTACCGCTGGGTCAGCTCGACGATGGTGGTGCCGGCGCGCTCATAGAGGGCCTTGCGCCCCGTGTGGGTGGCGAGCAGCGATCCGTTGCCCGGCAGGCTCAGGCCGATGGCCTCGGTCAGGCAGTTCATCGAGTTGGCGGTGAACATGCCGGAACAGGAGCCGCACGTCGGACAGGCGTTCTCCTCGATGCGGAGGATGTCCTCGTCGGAGATCTTCTCGTTGACGGCCTCGGACATGGCGTCGACCAGGTCCAGGGTGCGCACGGTGCCGTCGACCAGCGTGGCCCGCCCGGACTCCATCGGGCCGCCCGAGACGAAGATCGTCGGGATGTTGAGGCGCAGAGCGGCCATCAGCATTCCGGGCGTGATCTTGTCGCAGTTCGAGATGCAGATCAGTGCGTCCGCGCAGTGCGCCTCGACCATGTACTCGACGGAGTCGGCGATGAGGTCACGCGAGGGCAGGCTGTAGAGCATGCCGCCGTGCCCCATCGCGATGCCGTCGTCGACGGCGATGGTGTTGAACTCACGAGGAATACCGCCGGCCTCGACGATGGCCTCGCTCACGATGCGCCCGACCGGCGCCAGGTGCGTGTGCCCGGGGACGAACTCGGTGAACGAGTTGGCGACGGCGATGATCGGCTTCCGGCCGATGTCCGCACCGGGTACACCGGAGGCCCGCATAAGGGCGCGTGCGCCCGCCATGTTGCGACCGTGGGTGACTGTGCGGGACCTCAGCTCGGGCATCGTCGCTCGCTCCTTAAGGCGGAAAAGACTGTTTACGAGCCTACGCCGCCGCTCCACACCCTGGACACAGTGTCCGCATATCGATACGACTGTCTCACTGAACCCCGCTCAGATGCCCCTGCACCACGGGCGCGATCCGCGAGATCACGTCCTCCAGCTCGGCGGAAGCGAGCGGCTCCACCTTGATCACGTACCGCAGCATGGCGGTCCCCACCAGCTGAGCGGCGGCCAGCGAGACCCGGAGCTCGGCCTCCCCCTCCGCCACGTCCAGCCGCCCGGCGATCCGCCCCAGCAGCTGCTCGACGATCAGTCGCCGGAAGACACCGGCGGCGGTCTCGTTGTTGACGGCGGACCGCACGATGGCCAGCAGCGGCGCCCGCGTCACGGGGTTCTCCCACACCCCGAAGACGAACCGCGTGAGCCGCTCCCCGACCCCGTCGAGCGGCCCCTCCTCCACCACACCGGGCACCCCCAGAGCCGGCGCGAACGCCACCTCCACAGAGGCCGCGAAAACAGCCTCCTTGGTCCCGAAGTAGTGGTGGACCAGAGCGGAATCCACCCCCGCGGCCTTGGCGATGCCCCGCACCGAGGTCTTCTCGTACCCCCGCTCGGCGAACTCCTCACGGGCGGCGTCCAGGATCCGCTCCCGCGCCCCGCCGCCCTCGCTCCGTGCGGGCCGCCCCCGGCGCCGTACGGTCATGACCCCGGAACCCGCACCGCGGAAGCGAGGTGCAGCCGCGTGAAGGCGAGCGCCTCGGCCAGATCGGCTTCGCGCTCGGCGCTGGACATGGCCCGCCGGGTATTGACCTCGATCACCACGTGCCCGTCGAAACCGCTCACGGCCAGCCGCTCCAGCAGTTCGGCGCAGGGCTGCCCGCCCCGTCCGGGAACGAGGTGCTCGTCCTTACCGGACCCGTTCCCGTCGGCGAGGTGCACGTGCCCCAGCCGGTCGCCCATCCGCCCGACCATCTCCAGAGCGTCGGTCCGGGCGGTGGCGGTGTGACTCAGATCAACGGTGAAATGCCGGTAGTCGTCCTTCGTGACATCCCAGTCCGGCGCGTACGCAAGCATCTCTCGATCGCGATATCGCCACGGATACATGTTCTCGACGGCGAACCGCACATCCGTTTCATCAGCCATCCGCCACACGCCGCGCACGAAATCCCGCGCGTAACCCCGCTGCCACCGGAACGGCGGATGCACGACCACGGTCGAGGCGCCCAGCCGCTCGGCGGCCGACTTGGCCCGTTGCAGCTTCACCCACGGATCGGTCGACCACACCCGCTGCGTAATGAGAAGACACGGCGCGTGAACGGCCAGAACAGGCACCCGGTGATAGTCCGAGAGCCGCCGCAGCGCATCGATGTCCTGGCTGACGGGGTCGGTCCACACCATGACCTCGACGCCGTCGTACCCCAGGCGCGCCGCGATCTCGAAGGCCGTAGCCGTCGACTCCGGATACACGGAAGCCGTGGACAGCGCGACCTTCGCATCCGGGATGCGCACCACTGGTTCTGCCACGGGGACAGACTACGATCCCGATTCCCCGAGAGGGCCCGCACACCGGAACGTGCGGCAAACCTCACGACGCCCACCCCCGACCGGCACACCCACCCACGACCGGACGGGCACAACCACCCACCCACGATCAGACGGGCACGAGACGGCCGGCCCCCCACCCACAACCGGACGGGCACGAGACGGCAGGCACCCCCACCCACAGCCGGACGGGTACGAGACGGCAGGGACCGCACGGGGCATGTCCGCGCGCAGCACCGAGCACAGGCGTCCCCGCACCGGTGTCAGCGGACGGTGCCTTCGAGATGGCGAGCACGGACATGCCCCGTACGGTCCCGAACCCACCCCGACACCTGTCGGAGCGAACGGGAATGCCGCCGGGAGAGCCCAGGCGGCCACCCTCCCTTCAAGCGCGATCAGGCCCCGGGCAGATGATCGAGCTGCCGCAGAATGACACCCTCGCGCAGCGCCCAGGGGCAGATCTCCAGCGTCTCGACCCCGAAGAGGTCCATGGCGCCCTCAGCGACCAGCGCCCCGGCGAGCAACTGCCCGGCCCGCCCCTCGGACACCCCGGGAAGCTCGCCCCGCTCCGCGGTGGTCATCGCGGCGAGCCGCGGCACCCAGTCCTCCAGGGCGCTGCGCTTCAACTCCCGCTGCACGTACAACCCGTCGGCGGACCGCGCCGCCCCGGCCAGCCGGGCCAGCTGCTTGAACGTCTTGCTCGTGGCCACCACGTGATCAGGCGCCCCGAACCGGCTGAACTCCCCGACCGTCCGGGCGATCTGCGCCCGCACGTGCCGCCGCAACGCCTTCACATCGGCCGGGTCGGCCGGATCCCCGGGCAGCCAGGCGGAGGTGAGCCGCCCGGCGCCGAGCGGCAGCGACGCGGCGGCATCGGGCTCCTCGTCGATCCCGAAGGCGATCTCCAGCGAGCCGCCTCCGATGTCGAGGACGAGCAGCTTGCCGGCGGACCACCCGAACCAGCGCCGCACGGCGAGGAAGGTCAGCCGGGCCTCCTCGGCCCCGCTGAGCACCCGCAGCTCGACCCCGGTCTCGTCCTTGACCCGCGCCAGCACCTCGTCCGCGTTGGTGGCCTCGCGCACGGCGGAGGTGGCGAAGGGCAGCAGCTCCTCGACGCCCTTGTCCTCCGCGGCCTCCAGCGCCCCCCGCACCACACCGATCAACCGCTCGACACCGTCGGCCCCGATGGCTCCACGGTCGTCGAGAAGTTGAGCGAGCCGCAGATCGGCCTTGTGCGAGTGCGCGGGCAGCGGGCGCGCGCCCGGGTGGGCGTCCACCACGAGCAGATGCACCGTATTCGAACCCACGTCGAGGACACCGAGTCTCATGTACGGAACGCTACTGCGCCCGCGCGCCGACCGGTCCCCCGAGGCGGGTGCCGGGGTCTTCGCAGGGGTCACCGCACGCTTACTCTGGACCTGTGCCCAAGACGAAAAAGGCCAAGGCCGACAAGGCCGACAAAAAGAAGTCGGCACCGCAGAAGCAGGACGCGACTCGACAGCAGCAGCAGCAGCCGGACGAGAAGCCCATCGACTTCCCGAGGGCATGGGTCGAGTTCCCGGACCCGGCGGACGACGAACAGGTCTTCCGCTGTGATCTGACATGGCTGACCTCTCGTTGGACGTGCATCTTCGGCAGTGGCTGCCAGGGCATCCAGGCCGGCCGCGCCGACGACGGCTGCTGCACCCTGGGCGCCCACTTCTCGGACGAGGACGACGAGAAGCGCGTGGCGGAGCACGTGGCACGGCTCACCCCGGACATCTGGCAGCACCACGACGTGGGCGTGGAGACGGGCTGGGTGTCGAAGGACGAGGACGGGGAGCGCCAGACGCGCCCGTACAACGGCTCGTGCATCTTCCAGAACCGGCCGGGGTTCGAGGGCGGCGCGGGCTGCTCGCTGCACATCCTGGCGATCAAGGAGGGCCGGGAGCCGCTGGAGACGAAGCCGGACGTGTGCTGGCAGCTGCCGATCCGCCGCACCTACGAGTGGATCGACCGCCCGGACGACACGCGGGTGCTGCAGGTCTCGATCGGCGAGTACGACCGCAGGGGCTGGGGCCCGGGCGGCCACGACCTGCACTGGTGGTGCACCTCGGCGACGTCGGCGCACGGCGCGGGCGACCCGGTGTACGTGTCGTACCGCCCGGAGCTGACGGAGCTGATGGGCGAGGCCGGTTACGCGAAGCTGGTGGAGCTGTGCGAGGAGCGTCTGGCGGGCGCCCGCAAGAAGCTGCCCCTGCTGGCCCCGCACCCGGCGGACCCGGTGTGACGCCCCGCTGACGCTCAGGACGTCGAGGGCGCCGGGTCACCGGGCGTCGTCGGGTCGCTCGGCGTCGGATCCGGGTCGCTCGGGGTCGGGTCGGGATCGCTCGGCGACGGGTCACTGGGCGTCGGATCCGGATCGCTCGGGGTCGGATCGCTGGGCGACGGATCGCTCGGCGTCGGATCCGGATCGCTCGGCGTGGGCCCCGGGTCGGAGGTCCCCGGCCCGGGACCGGGCGCCCCGGTCGGCCCCGGCCCCGCGGTCGCGGAACTCCCGTACCCCTCGATGGAGATGACCGCGCCGGACGGGTCGACGGCGACGCGGGCGCTCCAGTGCCCGGCCGGTTCCGTGCGGTGGTCGACGTAGACCTGGAGGGTGACGGATTCGCCGGGCTGGAGCGTGCCCGAAGAGCGGCTCAGATACAGCCACGAGGCGCCGGTGGACGCGGACCAGTCGACGGCGGAACTGCCGGAGGCGGTCAGGGTGATGAGGGTGACGTCACCGCTGGGCTGGGCCTCGACGGTGAGCCGCCCGGGGCCGTGGGCGCCGCGGGAGGGCGGCGTGATGACTTCCACGGAGACGTCCGAGGGGTGCCCGGCACTGTCGGTGAAGTGCGGGTCGGGGGTGGTGCGGGCGTTGCCCGCGTTCTCGTACGCGCCGCCCGCGCGGTCCCCGTCGAGCTCGCCGACACCCGCCTCGTTGGCGCTGACGGAACGGCCGTCGGTGCCCTCGCCGGTCTGCGGCCCGCGGTAGGCGGCCCACAGGGCGAGCACCGGGGCGGCGACGACGGTGGCGACGACGGTGGTGGTGACCGCGCGGGAGCGCAGCCGGTCACGGCGGGCCGCACGGTCCTTGGGATCCATGGGGAACCCGCGCCGGTCGAAGCGCGGGGCGCCCGGGTGCGGGGCGTGCATGGCCTGGTGCAGGGCGGCGCGCGGGGCCTCGACGAGGGGCAGCGCGGCGGGGGTGACGGAGGTGCCGGGCCAGGCGCCGGGGGCGGCGCGCTCGGCGGTGCGGCGGCAGCGCGGGCAGTCGTCGACGTGGCGGACGAGCTCGCGGCGCAGGGCGGCGGACAGCAGCAGCTGGTTGTCCCCGGTGAGCCGGGCGACGCTGGGGCAGGTGCCGGTCTCGACGACGGCGAGCGCGGCGCGGGTCCGCTCGACCTCGCAGGCGGCGGAGGAGAGCAGCTCGCGGGTGACGGCGGGATCGGTGCCGAGGGCGGCGGCGACCTCGCGGGGCGAGAGCTGGTGCCGGACGGCGAGCTCGAGGGCTTCCCGCTGCTCGGGCGTGGTCCCGGCGGCTTCGGGCCAGGCGAGCTGGGCGAGCTGCCGGCGGCGCTCTTCCGAAGCCGAGGGCGAGGCACCGGAGCCGGAAGCTGAACCGGAACCAGAGCTGGAAGCCGAACCGGCCCCAGAACCAGAACCGGACCGAGAGCCCGAGTCCGAGCCCGAGACCGAACGAGAGCCCGAGCCCGAACGAGAACCGGAACCCGAGCCGACCGCAGAGGCGGAGCCGGCGGCATGAGCCCCCTGCCGCCTCCGCTTGGCCTCCGCCATCCGCCGCAGACACGACCACCGGGCCAGCGCGTACAGCCAGGCCCGCCGGTCCGCGGCGGCGTCCGGCGCCCGGCTCCCCCGCCGCTCGGCGAGCGCGAGCGCGTCACCGAGCGCGGCGATCGCCTCGTCGTGATCGCACAGGACGGAGAGGCAGTACGTGAAGAGGCCGTCGAGACAGGGCTCGTAGCGCGCGGGCGGGCGCTGCGGAACAGCGCGCGGCGCCGGTCGCCTCGCCCCGGCGCGGTGCGCCCGGTGTGCGCCGGTGGTGTGCGTGGAGGGTTCCGGCCTGCTGCTCATCACCTGTGCGACCGTAGGGGCCGGTGCAGGCCCTCTCCGGCGCCTTGAGCACATTTAATCCTTACGGGTGAAACGATCCCTCAAAAGGGGACAGGAAGCCCGTATTCCGTGGCCAGCGCGCCTACACGGGGCGACGAAAGCGTTCACCACCGCGCCCGCGCCGGGGGCGCTGTCAGTGCCGCCCGCTACGGTTCGGGGCATGGCTGCCCGTACCAAATCCGCCAAGGACCGACCGTCGTACCGCTGCACCGAGTGCGGCTGGCAGACGGCGAAGTGGCTCGGCCGCTGCGCCGAGTGCCAGGCGTGGGGCACGGTCGAGGAGTACGGCGCGCCCGCGGTCCGCACGACCGCCCCCGGCCGCGTCACGACGTCCGCGCTCCCCATCGGCCAGGTCGACGGCAAGCAGGCCACGGCCCGCCCCACCGGCGTGCCCGAGCTGGACCGGGTGCTCGGCGGCGGCCTCGTACCGGGCGCGGTGGTGCTGCTCGCGGGCGAGCCCGGCGTGGGCAAGTCGACGCTCCTCCTCGACGTCGCGGCGAAGTCCGCGAGCGAGGAGCACAAGACGCTCTACGTGACGGGTGAGGAGTCGGCGTCGCAGGTACGGCTGCGCGCGGACCGCATCAAGGCGATCGACGACCACCTGTACCTGGCGGCGGAGACGGACCTCGCCGCGGTCCTGGGCCACTTGGACGCGGTGAAGCCGTCCCTCCTGATCCTGGACTCGGTGCAGACGGTCGCCTCGCCGGAGATCGACGGCGCGCCCGGCGGCATGGCGCAGGTCCGCGAGGTGGCGGGCGCGCTGATCCGCGCGTCCAAGGAGCGCGGCATGTCCACGCTCCTCGTGGGCCATGTGACGAAGGACGGCGCGATCGCCGGCCCCCGCCTCCTGGAGCACCTGGTGGACGTGGTGCTGCACTTCGAGGGCGACCGGCACGCGCGCCTGCGCCTGGTCCGCGGGGTGAAGAACCGGTACGGGACGACGGACGAGGTCGGCTGCTTCGAGCTGCACGACGAGGGGATCACGGGACTCGCGGACCCCAGCGGCCTGTTCCTGACGCGGCGCGCGGAGCCGGTGCCGGGCACCTGTCTGACCGTCACCCTGGAGGGCCGGCGCCCGCTGGTGGCGGAGGTGCAGGCGCTGACGGTGGACTCGCAGATCCCGTCCCCCCGCCGTACGACCTCCGGTCTGGAGACGTCCCGCGTCTCGATGATGCTGGCCGTGCTGGAGCAGCGCGGCCGGATCAGCGCGCTCGGCAAGCGGGACATCTACTCGGCGACGGTGGGCGGCGTGAAGCTGTCGGAGCCGGCCGCGGACCTCGCGATCGCGCTCGCGCTGGCGTCCGCGGCGAGCGACACCCCGCTGCCGAAGAACCTGGTGGCGATCGGCGAAGTGGGCCTCGCGGGCGAGGTCAGACGGGTCACGGGGGTGCAGCGCCGGCTGGCCGAGGCGCACCGGCTGGGCTTCACGCACGCCCTGGTCCCGGCCGACCCGGGCAAGATCCCTCCGGGCATGAAGGTGCTGGAAGTCGCGGACATGGGAGAGGCGCTGCGGGTGCTGCCGAAGGGCCGTAGGCGAGAGGCCCCACGGGAGGCGGAGGAGCGCCGGTAGACTTTGCCCTGGTCTCGCCCGTGCGTGCGAACGCGAAGGAACCCCAGGGCACCCCAGAGTCTGCGATCCGGAGGAGTGCAGTGGCAGCCAACGACCGGGCGTCAGCTCCCGGCAAGTCCGGAGGGAGTTCCGGTGCGGACGGCCTGATGCGCGCGTCACTGAGCGCCGTGGCACCCGGTACCGGCCTGCGTGACGGCCTGGAGCGCATCCTCCGTGGCAACACCGGCGGTCTCATCGTCCTCGGTTCGGACAAGACGGTCGAATCGATGTGTACGGGTGGATTCGTCCTCGATGTCGAGTTCTCCGCGACGCGACTGCGCGAGCTGTGCAAGCTCGACGGCGGCATCGTGCTCTCCTCGAACCTGGACAAGATCCTGCGGGCCGGCGTGCAGCTGGTCCCGGATCCGACGATCCCGACGGAGGAGACCGGCACCCGGCACCGCACGGCGGACCGGGTCAGCAAGCAGGTCGGCTTCCCGGTCGTCTCGGTCTCCCAGTCGATGCGCCTGATCGCGCTCTACGTGGACGGACAGCGCCGGGTCCTGGAGGACTCGGCCGCGATCCTGTCGCGGGCGAACCAGGCGCTCGCGACGCTGGAGCGCTACAAGCTCCGCCTCGACGAGGTCGCCGGCACGCTCTCCGCGCTGGAGATCGAGGACCTGGTGACGGTCCGGGACGTGACGGCGGTCGCGCAGCGCCTGGAGATGGTGCGCCGGATCGCGACCGAGATCGCCGAGTACGTGGTGGAGTTGGGCACGGACGGCCGCCTGCTCGCGCTGCAGCTCGACGAGCTGATCGCGGGCGTCGAGCCCGAGCGCGAGCTCGTCGTACGGGACTACGTGCCGGCCCCGACGGCCAAGCGGTCCCGCACGGTCGAGGAGGCGCTGGCCGAGCTGGACTCCCTGCACCACGGCGAGCTGCTCGAACTGCCCATCGTGGCCCGCGCCCTGGGCTACACGGGCTCTCCGGAGGCCCTGGACTCGGCGGTGTCGCCGCGCGGCTTCCGGCTCCTGGCCAAGGTGCCGCGGCTGCCCGGCGCGATCATCGACCGGCTCGTGGAGCACTTCGGCGGGCTCCAGAAGCTGCTCGCGGCGAGCGTGGACGACCTCCAGACGGTCGACGGCGTCGGCGAGGCCCGCGCGCGCAGCGTGCGCGAGGGGCTCTCCCGGCTGGCGGAGTCCTCGATCCTGGAGCGGTACGTGTAGCTCCGCGAGGTGACGTGAAATATGGGGGGGGGCGGCCCCCGCCCCCCCCCCCTGTGGGGTAGCTGGGGGGGGGCGTGGGCCGGTGGGGCGCTCGCGCGAGGGGGGCCCCCCCCGTGGGCGCGCGCGACC
>NZ_JBHYTK010000136.1:14166-22915 GCF_042749255.1 Streptomyces sp. NPDC059524
TGGGGGAGTCCTGTATCCGGCTGCGTTACGTTATCCCCCGCCTGGGGACGTTAACGCGGGGGGGGCCCCACCCGCCCCCGCCCCTCTTTCGTGTACCTGGTCCGGTCAGTCGGCCTTGAGGACGAAGGACGTCTGGTCGCCCGCCAGTTGCGCGCCCTTGACCTCGACGAGGTAGGTGCCGGGCGTCGCGGAACCGGCCGAGGGCGTCGCGCACTGCGGGGCGCTGGGCCGCTTGTCCCAGTTCACGGTGTGGGAGACCTTGCCGCCCGCCGGGACGCGGAGCAGCAGCGTGCCCGCACCGGCCGGGCAGTCCTCGGACGACCAGAAGGTCTTCTTGTCGTCGTCCGCCTTCGTGATCGTCATGACCGCCGTGCGCGGGCCGAGATCGACCTTGCAGGCCTTGTCGGCGGTGCTCTTGACGGTGACGACGAGCTCGGGCTTGTCGTCGGGGCCGTAGGAGTTGCGGACGCTGCGCACGGAGAGTGTCACGCTGCCCGCGGTGCAGTCCGGCAGGCTGGACCCGGCCGGCACCCGGTCCCCCGAGGTCGCCCCGCCGTCGCCCGGCCCGGATCCGGCGTCGCCGCCTCCGCCGCCGCCGGAACTCCCGCCCGCGTCACCGGAGTCGGACCCGTCGCCCGCACCGCCGTCACCCTCACCGCCGCCGGAGCCGGAACCCGACTCGTCGCGGCCGCCGGGGTGTTGGCTGATCG
Source organism: Streptomyces sp. NPDC059524 (assembly GCF_042749255.1). Classification (NCBI taxonomy): domain Bacteria; kingdom Bacillati; phylum Actinomycetota; class Actinomycetes; order Kitasatosporales; family Streptomycetaceae; genus Streptomyces; species Streptomyces sp. NPDC059524. Next base: position 14,877 of record NZ_JBHYTK010000136.1, read on the forward strand.
CGGGGCCCGTGCCGGAGGGGCCCGGCGTGATCGACTCGGTCGGGTGCTTGCCGTCGGTCCCGCCGGCGCCCTTGTTCCCCGTACCACCGCCGAAGTTGACGACCCATACGACCAGCAGCGCGAGGAGCGCCACGACGGACAGCAGAACGACCCTCCGGCGCCAGTAGATGGAGGAGGGAAGCGGCCCGATCGGATTGCGCAAAGATCCCACGGATCAAACCTTACGAGAGATCGGGCCGTTGTCCGGCGCCCACCCGCCGCCTCGGCCCCCAAGTTTTCCGGATCATCATCATGCCCCCTGTCTTCCGTCAGGGGTCCCACCCGACCACCGCCTGATGTGACGGCTCCGGGAGTTGCGTACTGTCCGTGACCATGGGAACCATCGACTCCGATCTCTATCGCGACATCCTCGAATTCGCCCACGACACTCCGTCCTGGTTCCAGGACCTGATGGAGGTGTGGACCGAACTCGGTCTGCTGCTGTTCGCCGTGCTCTTCGTCGCCGCCTGGTGGCGCGCCCGCCGGGGCGATCCCCGGGCCCTCGCCGTGGCCGTGCTCGCGCCGCTCGGCACCGCCGTGGCGTACGTGGCCAGCGAGTTGATCAAATCGGGGATCGACGAGGAGCGGCCCTGTCGCGCGGTCGCCGGGGCGCTGCCCGCACTGATCGACTGCCCGGTCTACGGGGACTGGTCCTTCCCGAGCAACCACTCGACGATCGGTGCCGCGGCCGCCGTCGGGCTCGCGCTCGCCTGGCCGAAGATCGGCTGGTTGACGGTGCCGATGGCGATCCTCATGGCGTTCTCCCGGGTGTTCGTCGGCGTGCACTACCCGCACGACGTCGCGGCCGGGCTGCTGCTCGGGACGCTGGTCGCGTTCCTCGTGGTCGGGCTGTGCGCGCGGCAGGGGGCGCGGGTGACGGTGGCGATGCGGGGGTCGGGGAACGGGCTGGTGCGGTGGTTCGCGGGGCCCGGGAACGGGGGTTCCGAGGCCGGGGCCGCGTACGCGTCGGGGCGCGGGGCGCATCGGCGCTGAGGATCCTGGCTACGTGGGCCAGGGGCTCCGGATTCCGGGTGCGGGGCGGGCGGTGCCGTCAGTGCAGCAGGCCCGCCTCGTACGCCACGATCGCGGCCTGCACCCGGTTTCTGACCCCCAGTCGGTCCAGGACCGTGCTCACGTACGCCTTCACCGTGCCCTCCACCAGATGCAGGCGCGCGGCGATCTCCGGGTTCGACAGGCCCGCGCCGACCAGGCCGAGGACCTCGCGCTCGCGCGGGGTCAGCGCGGCCACGCGGTCGCGGGCCTCGGCCTCCCGGGTGAGCCGGCCGCCGCGGCCCAGACCGTCGATCACGTGCCGGGCCACGCGCGGCGACAGGAACGCGGCGCCGCCCGCCACCGCCCGTACGCCCGCCATCAGTTCGTGCGGGTCGCCCGACTTGAGCAGGAAGCCTGTGGCGCCGCCGGCCAGGGCGCGCGTCACGTACGCGTCCTCCGAGAACGTCGTCAGCATCGCCACCGCCGTGCCGGGGGCCGCCGCCACGATCTGCTCCGCGGCCGCCAGGCCGTCCAGGCGCGGCATCCTGATGTCGACCAGCGCCACGTCGGGGCGGTGCGCTCGGGCCAGCGTCACCGCCTCGCGGCCGTCCGCCGCCTCCGCGACCACCTCGAAGTCGTCGCCCGCCGCCAGGATCGCGGCGACGCCCGCTCTGATCATGGCCTCGTCGTCGGCCAGGAGCACTCTGATCTTCCGGTTCCGCCTCTGCTCTTGAGTCTCCTGCGGCTGCGTCTGCTTCTGCGTCTGCTTCTGCGTCACTGGCCCGTCCTCGGGATCAGGGTCTTGTCGATGAGGGCGTGCGGTGCCTTCGCCGCGAAACACAGCCTGAAGTGGTCCACGCTCACGAACAGTTCGCCACTGGCCCGGTAGTAACGGCAGTCCGTGCCCGGCGGGGGCGGGGCGGGAGCGCGGTCCACGGGCGGGTCGCTGATCGTGAGGGCGGGCAGGGTCTGCTCCGCCTCGGCCTCCGGGGTGCCCAGTGGGAGCGTGGCGTAGGCGCGGGGGGTCAGTACGGCGTGGGTGGTGCGGTAGGCGTACCAGGTGAACGCGCCGGCTGTCAGGACGGTTCCCGCGACGGCCGCGGCGACGAAGGCGCGGGCGGTTCCCGGTGTACGGGTCCGTGGGTCGGGCGGGACGGCTGTGGAGCGGGTCGGGATCGTCGGCAGGGTCGCTCGCACTCGGAAGCCCTCTGCGTGCGGGCCCGCTTCGAAAGTGCCGCCCAGGTCTGTGACGCGGGTGCGCAGGGCTTGAAGGCCGGTCCCTGTACCTGTCCCCGTTCCCGTGCTGCCTTGGCGGGCCCGGGAAGCAGGTCCCGCTGTCGTCACCGTGATCGTCAGGCTGTCCTGACTGTCCTGGCTGTCTTGGCTGTCCCGGCTGCTCCGACCGTTGTGTGCGCGGGTCGTCTCCACCGTCACCGCGGCGCCCGGCGCGTGCTTCGCCGCGTTCGTCAGGGACTCCTGGACCACGCGGTACGCCGTGCGGTCCTCCGGGGGCGGGGTGCCGTGCAGCTGGACCGGGAGGCCGGAGGCCGCGGCGCGTTCCACGAGTTCCGCCACGGTCTCGCCGGGCGGGGCCAGGGGGGCCGGTTCGTCGTCCTCCTCGCGCAGCAGGCCGATGATGCCGTGCAGGCGGTCGGTGGCGTCGGAGGCGGCGGCGCGGAGTTCGGCGGCGGCCTCGCGATGGGGTCCCGGCAGGTCCTTGGCCACTTGGAGCGCGCCCGCGCGGAGGGCGATGAGGCTCAGTTCGTGGCCCAGGGAATCGTGCATGTCCTGAGCGATCCGGGCCCGTTCGCGCAGCCGGGCGCGGTCCGCGACGATCCGGTGCTCGCGTTCCAGCTGCTCGGCGCGGGCCCAGCCGGCGGCGGCCAGTTCGCGGCTCTGGCGGCGGTGGCGGCCGGCGAGCCAGGGGAACACGGCGCCGAACAGGAGCGTGGCCATGAGGACGAGCCACTCCGCGGTGGGGTCGACCTGGCGGGCGGCGATCTTCGCGGTGCCGGCCGCGGCGAGCGCGGCGAACGTGAGCAGGGCGGGGCGGGTCGTGAGGGCGCGCAGGCCCATCAGGTGGGCGAGGACGGCGAGGGCGGCCCCGTAGGAGAGCGTGAACAGGGCCGGGGCGAAGGCCAGACCGGGGGCCGCTGCCAGCGCGAAGGCCGCGACGGGGCGGCGCCGGCGGTGCAGGGCGGTGGCGACGGCGAGGGCGGCCAGGCCGGCGGCGGGCCGCCAGAGCGGTGCGGGCTCCTCCAGGCGCAGCCATGTGCAGGCCAGTACGGGGACGCTGAGCCCTGCCCACATCCCGAGCGGCGCGATACCCGGTCGGTTCATCCGGCCGAACCTACAAGCCGGAGGCCTCCCCTCGCCCCTGCCGATCGACAGGGTGCCCCCTACTCGTGCGAGGGACCCGTACCGGGGTGGCGGGCGGCAAATGGGCGGTCGGGGCGGCGTGGGGGCGGGGAGGCGGGGGTTCGGGCCCGGCGCGCGTGGCAGGATCGGGAGTGCCATGACTGCGCCCACGAAGACCCCCAGCGATCGCTCAGACCTGCACGGACCGGTCATCGACTGGTTCACCGAACACGCCCGTGACCTGCCCTGGCGCCGCCCCACCGCCGGCCCGTGGGGCGTGATGGTCAGCGAGTTCATGCTCCAGCAGACCCCGGTGAGCCGCGTGCTGCCCGTGTACGAGCAGTGGCTCGCCCGCTGGCCCCGGCCGGCCGATCTCGCCAAGGAGGCCCCCGGCGAGGCCGTACGCGCCTGGGGGCGGCTCGGGTATCCCCGCCGCGCCCTGCGCCTGCACGGCGCCGCCGTGGCCATAACGGAGCGCCACGGCGGGGACGTGCCCACGGGTCACGCCCAGCTGCTCGCGCTGCCGGGCATCGGGGAGTACACGGCCGCGGCCGTCGCCTCGTTCGCGTACGGGCAGCGCCACGCGGTCCTGGACACGAACGTGCGGCGGGTCTTCGCGCGCGCCGTGACGGGCGTCCAGTACCCGCCGAACGCCACGACGGCCGCCGAGCGCAAGCTCGCCCGCACGCTGCTGCCGGAGCAGGACTCGACCGCCGCGCGCTGGGCCGCCGCCTCGATGGAGCTGGGCGCGCTGGTGTGCACGGCGAAGAGCGAGGAGTGCCACCGGTGCCCGATCGCCGCGATGTGCGCGTGGCGGCTCGCCGGGAAGCCCGCGCACGAGGGCCCGCCGCGGCGGGGCCAGACGTACGCGGGGACGGACCGTCAGGTGCGGGGCAAGCTGCTCGCCGTGCTCCGGGACGCCACCGGGCCGGTGCCGCAGGCCGCGCTCGACCGGGTCTGGGACGAGCCGGTGCAGCGGGCGCGGGCGCTGGACGGGCTGGTCGACGACGGGCTCGTCGAGCCGCTCGCGGGCGGTCTGTACCGGCTTCCCGCGAGCTGACTCCGCGTCCGTTACACAACCGACGGGCAGCCGTGCGTTTGTCGAAGGCTGGAACGGACAACGCCGTGACAACGCCTCCGTAGCTTCTTCCCCGAGACCGCACCCGACCGGTGCGGACCACGGGGAACGGGCAGGAATCGGGAGGCGGTTGCTCATGTCGCACGGCGGTGAGGTGCTCGAGTTCGAGGAGTACGTCAGGACGCGGCAGGACGCTCTGCTGCGCAGCGCCCGGCGCCTGGTGCCGGACCCGGTCGACGCCCAGGACCTGCTGCAGACCGCGCTCGTGCGGACGTACGGGCGGTGGGACGGCATAGCCGACAAGCGGCTGGCCGACGCCTACCTGCGCCGCGTCATGATCAACACGCGGACCGAGTGGTGGCGGGCGCGCAAGCTCGAAGAGGTGCCGACCGAGCAGCTGCCCGAGTCGGTCGTGGACGACTCGACGGAGCAGCACGCGGACCGCGCCCTGCTGATGGACGTCATGAAGGTGCTGGCTCCGAAGCAGCGCAGTGTCGTGGTGCTGCGACACTGGGAGCAGATGTCCACAGAGGAGACGGCCGCCGCGCTCGGCATGTCGGCCGGAACCGTGAAGAGCACGCTGCACCGGGCGCTCGCCCGGCTCCGCGAGGAGCTGGAGAGCCGCGACCTGGACGCCCGCGCGCTCGAACGGGAGGAGCGGGAGCGTTGCGCGGCCTAGGCATACGTGCCTCTCGGAGCGTCGAAGTGCTGAAGGCGGGGAGTCCGGTGATCGCCGGGTTCGCCGCCCTCGGGCTTTTGGCCGCTCTGCTCGTCGGGTGTTCGGCCGGTGGCACGGGCGCCCGGGACGAGGGACCCGCCCGGACCGCTCCGGTCGCCTCGGCGGTGCCGTCCCCGGCCGCCAGCCCCGTCGCGTCCGCGACCCCGAAGACGGTGAACGCGGTGCGGCTGGTGAAGGACGACCCGAAGGTCAGCACCGACATCAAGCGCGACCTGAAGCCCTGCGTGGCGGACGAGTACCCCGTCGACGTGAGTTACGGGACGCTGACCGGCGGGCCCGCGAACGATGTCGTGGTGAATGTGATGACCTGCGGTGACGCGGTCGGGATCGGCACGTATGTGTACCGCGACGAGGACGGCACGTACCGGAACGTGTTCCAGGCCGAGGAGCCCCCGGTCTACGCGGAGATCGACCGGGGTGATCTCGTGGTCACCAAGCAGGTGTACGAGAAGGGTGACTCGGTCGCCTCTCCGTCGGGCGAAGAGGTCGTCACGTACCGGTGGGACGGGGACCGCTTCGCGCAGCAGGGCCGCATTCACAACGACTACAGCCACGCGGTGGGCGGGGACTCCCCCGCTCCGGCCGCCACGGACGACGCCGGCTGAGCACGGCCGAGGATGGGAGACCACATGGGCGAGCGCAAGGGTGAGCAGACCCACGTGCTGTTCGTCGAGGACGACGACGTGATCCGCGAGGCCACCCAGCTCGCCCTGGAGCGGGACGGCTTCGTGGTCACCGCCATGCCGGACGGGCTGGCGGGTCTCGAGGCGTTCCGCGCGGACCGGCCGGACATCGCGCTGCTCGACGTCATGGTGCCGGGCCTCGACGGGGTCTCGCTGTGCCGGCGGATCCGCGACGAGTCGACCGTGCCGGTGATCATGCTGTCGGCGCGGGCCGACTCGATCGACGTGGTGCTCGGTCTGGAGGCCGGCGCCGACGACTACGTGACCAAGCCGTTCGACGGGGCCGTGCTCGTGGCCCGGATCCGGGCGGTGCTGCGCCGCTTCGGGCACGCGGGCGGTCCGGCCGCGGCGGCCGCGGGGGCGACCGCCGAGCCCGCCGGGACCGACGGGGGTGTGCTGCGCTTCGGCGACCTGGAGATCGACACGGAGGGCATGGAGGTGCGCCGGGACGGGAAGCCGGTGGGGCTGACGCCGACCGAGATGCGGCTGCTGCTCGAGTTCTCCTCCGCGCCCGGCACCGTGCTGTCCCGCGACAAGCTCCTGGAGCGGGTGTGGGACTACGGCTGGGGCGGTGACACCCGCGTCGTCGACGTCCACGTCCAGCGACTGCGCACGAAGATCGGCCAGGACCGGATCGAGACGGTCCGCGGCTTCGGCTACAAGCTCAAGGCCTGACCGGCCCGGCTGATGAGGAAGCACATATGAGGGGGACGGCTTTGGGGGCCCGGTGGCGGGGGCTGCTGCCGCGGCGGCTGCGGCGGGGGCTGCACACCGGGGTGCGCTGGAAGATCAGCGTCGCGATCGCGCTGGTCGGCGCGCTCGTCGCGGTGGCCCTGAGCCTGGTGGTGCACAACGCGGCCCGTGTCTCGATGCTGGACAACGCGCGGGACGTGCAGGACGAGCGGATCCAGTTCGTGCAGCGCCAGTACGCGGCGCGCGGCGGCAATCTGCCGGTCGGCTTCGAGGTCAACGACCCGACGCTGCCGCGCGAGCTGCGGCTCAAGGCCCTGTCGGGGCGCCGCGCCACCTACGTCTCCGAGTCGGCCAGCGGGGTACCGGACATCTGGGCCGCGGTCCCGCTCGGCAACGGCGACCTCCTCTCGGTCCACTCCCGCTTCACCGACCGCAGCACCGATGTCATGAAGGACCTGGACCAGGCGCTGATCATCGGTGCGATCTGTGTCGTGTTCGGCGGCAGCGCGCTCGGGGTGCTCATCGGCGGCCAGATGTCGCGCCGGCTCCGCAAGGCGGCGGGCGCCGCCCGGGAGGTGGCGCAGGGCCGGGCGGACGTGCGGGTGCGGGACGCGATCGGGGGCGTCGTACGGGACGAGACCGATGATCTGGCGCAGGCCGTGGACGCGATGGCGGACGCGCTCAAGCAGCGTCTGGAGGCCGAGCGCCGGGTGACCGCGGACATCGCGCACGAGCTGCGTACGCCGGTGACGGGTCTGCTGACGGCGGCCGAGCTGCTGCCGGCCGGGCGGCCCAGCGAGCTGGTCAAGGACCGGGCGCAGGCGATGCGCACGCTCGTGGAGGACGTGCTGGAGGTGGCCCGGCTCGACAGTGCGGCGGAGCGGGCCGAGCTGCAGGACATCACGCTCGGCGAGTTCGTCAGCCGGCGGATCGCGGCGCGGGGCGGTGACGGGATACGGGTCGATGTCGTGCACGAGTCGGAGGTGACGACGGATCCGCGCCGGCTGGAGCGCATCCTGTTCAACCTGCTGGCCAATGCGGCGAAGCACGCGCGGCCGCCGATCGAGGTGAGTGTGGAGGGGCGGGTGGTCCGGGTCCGTGACCACGGGCCCGGTTTCCCGGAGGACCTTCTGGAGGAGGGCCCGAGCCGCTTCCGTACGGGGGCGGCGCATCGGGCGGGCCACGGTCATGGGCTCGGCCTGACGATCGCCGCCGGTCAGGCCCGGGTTCTGGGCGCGCGTCTGACGTTCCGCAACGTCCGGGCGCCGGGGGCGCCGGAAGGGACCCCGGCGGACGGGGCGGTGGCCGTCCTCTGGCTCCCGGAACACGCCCCGACGAACACGGGCAGCTTCCCGATCGTCCGGCTCCCGTAGGGGGTTCGCGGGTCTCGTCGCCGGTTGCCGGTCCGGTGGGGCTTCTCGCGCAGTTCCCCGCGCATTTCAGGGGCGCGGGGAAC
>NZ_JBHYTK010000137.1:0-9058 GCF_042749255.1 Streptomyces sp. NPDC059524
CCTGATCACCGAGCGGATGCCGATGCCGCTCTTCATCTGGTCGAACGCCTCGTTGATGTGCTTCAGGCCGATCACGCCCGTCACCAGGGAGTCGAGGTCGATGCGGTGGTTCATGTAGTGGTCGATCAGCAGAGGGAAGTCGGAATCGGGCTTGCTGGAGCCGTAGTTCGAGCCGATGAGCGAAAGCTCCTGATCGGACATGACGAAGGGGTCGATGGAGATCCGCACGCCGTCCGCCACCTGCCCGGCGACCACCGCGGTGCCGCCGCGAGCCAGGGCACCGTAGGCGGCCTCAATGGTGCGTGGCAGCCCGATGGCCTCGATGGCGATCTCCACACCGCGTCCGTCGGTGAGTTGACGCACCCGGTCGGCGAAGTCCTCCCGGCCGTTGTTGATCACGTCGGTCGCACCGAAGACACGGGCCTGTTCCAGCTTCTCGTCGGAGAGGTCCGCGGCGATGATCTTCCGCGCGCCGGCGAGACGCGCGCCCTGGATCGCGTTCAGACCGACGCCGCCGCAACCGAGCACCAGAACGGTGTCGCTCGGGCGCACCTTGGCGGTGTTGATCGCCGCGCCGACGCCGGTCGTGACAGCGCATCCGACCAGAGCCGCCTGTTCGAACGGGGCGTCGTTGCGGACGGCGATCGCGGCCGATTCGGGCACGAGAGTGAACTCGCCGAACGTTCCCAGGCCCGCGAAACTGAAGACGTCCTCGTCGCTCACCGACGTGATCCGGGTACGGCCGTCGAAGGACAGGTGGTTCGCCGAGTGGCGGCTGACCATGTCGCACAGGACCGGCCGGCCGCTGACGCAGTAGTGACAGCGGCGGCAGGACGGGGTCCAGGACAGCACGACGTGATCGCCCCGCTTCAGCGTCGTGACACCTTCGCCGACGCTCTCGACGATCCCGGAGCCCTCATGGCCGAGGATCATCGGCGTGGGCACCTCCCACTCGCCCGCGAGGACGTGCAGGTCGCTGTGGCACACCCCGCTCGCTTTGAGGCGTACGAGCACCTCGCCGGGCGGAGGTGTCGAGGGCAGAGTCACCCTTTCGACGGTCAGGGGTTCGTCCGGTGTCCTGAAGACGGCGGCGTCGAATTCGATGGTCATGGCGGGCTTCCTTCCGTGCGGTGCGGCGGTCACGTCCGAGCGGTGCGGATGAGCTTCTTGTTGGCGAACTCGTCGATTCCCGCCCGGCCCAGTTCGCGACCGAAACCGGACCGCTTGACACCGCCGAAGGGCAGCTCCGCGCCTTCGAGGCCGACGCCGTTGACGAAGACCATGCCTGCCTCGATCCGGTCGGCGACGCGCAGCGCCTGCTCGGCGTCCGTCGAGAACACGTAGGAGCCCAGCCCGTACGGAGTCGCGTTCGCCAACTCGACCGCCTCGTCCTCCGATCCGACGCGGTAGACGGTCGCGACGGGACCGAAGAGTTCCTCGGCTGCCGACGGCGACGTCGGCGAGACGCCCGTCAGGACGCCCGGCGGGAAGTACGCCCCTTCGCGCTGTCGTGCAGATACGAAGGTCGCCCCCTCCTCGACGGCCCGCGCGACCTGCTCCTCGACGTACTCGGCGGCGCCGACCGAGGACAGCGGCGCCAGACCGTCGGTCAGGGCGAGCACCTTCTCGGTGAACCTGTCGAGGAAGGCGTCGTACAGGTCGGCGGCGACGATGATGCGCTTCCCGGCGTTGCACGCCTGCCCGGTGTTCTCGAACCGGGTCTCGACCGCCGCCTGCACCGTGGCGTCCAGGTCGTGCGTCGACAGCACGACGACGGGGTCCGAGCCGCCCAGTTCGAGCACCACCTTCTTGAGGCTGCGCCCGGCCTTCTCGGCGACCTCCGCGCCGGCCCGCTCCGAGCCGGTGAAGGAGACGCCCTGCACGCGGGGGTCCGCGATGGCGCGGGCGATCTGCTCGCCGGTGGCGTAGACGTTGACGTAGCAGCCCTGGGGGAAGCCCGCGTCCGTGAACAACTGCTGGAGCGCCGCGGACGACTCCGGGCACTGCGACGCGTGCTTGAGGACGATGGTGTTGCCCAGCGCGAGATTGGGAGCGGCGAATCGAGCCACCTGGTAGTACGGGTAGTTCCAGGGCATGATCCCCAGCAGCACGCCGACCGGCTGACGGCGGACGAAAGCGGTGCCCTCGCCCTCCAGGAGCTCGATCGGTTCGTCGGCCAGGAACTTCTCCGCGTTGTCGGCGTAGTACTGGTAGATCGAGGCGCTGAACTCGACCTCCGCGACGGCCTCGTCCACCGGCTTGCCCATCTCCCGGTGGATGATCTCGGCAAGCTGCCCGCTGCGCTCGCGGTGCAGGGTGGCGACGGTGCTCAACAGCTTGGCGCGCTCGGCCACGGAGGTCTGCCGCGCCCCGTGCCTATAGGCGTGCGCCGCCGCGTCGAGCGCCGCATCGACGGCCTCGTCCGTCGCGGTGGGGTACTCCGCGACCAGCTTGCCGTCCGCGGGGTCCACGACCGCGTACCGGTGACTCTTCGCCATACTGACTCCCTTTTCGTGTACCGGGTTCACGCGAGGGTTCGGCTCGCGTGCGTGGGGTTCGCGGCCGAGGCCGCGTTGTGGTTGTGCAGCGCGCGGTAGGCGCGGAAGTAGACGAATCCCTGGGTGCCCCAGGTCGTCAGTGCGGCGGTGTAGAAGATCGTGCGGCTCGCGTCGTCGAACGGCAGGGGGAAGAAGTCGTAGGTGATCGCGATGGTGGTCCCGGCGGCGGTGACCAGTGCCGTCCAGATCGCCGGCCACCTCGCACCCGCGGTCCAGAGCTGCTTGACGAAGTACCCGAGGAAGACCGCCGTGACGAGGTTGACGGCGACGTAGAACACGGCGACCGCGAACGCGACGGGGTCGGTGTGCGGATCCGCGTCGTGGAAGTGCCGCAGGACCAGGCCGGCCGCGATCGCCACGGCGAACACACCGATGTCGACGCCGAGGCTCGGCTTGTACCGATGGGTGACCTTCATCAGGCCCATCACCAGGATGAGCGTGATGCCGACCGACCTGGAGAACGCGTCGAAGAAGTACGCCACGTCGTACAGGACGCTGTCGCTGTCGCCGCCCAGCAGCGACCACAGCAGGAAGTTGCTGCCCGACGTCGCGACGACCATCCACTCGAGACCGAGAAGGTGGTTGCCGTACCGCCGGATGAATCGCCATCCGTAGAAGTAGCCGGCGAAGATCATCCACAGGTCGGCCAGCAGGAACAGGATCTCTTTCATCGCAGCGCCTCCGCTCGGACGTCGCCGGACAGGAGGGCGGCGACACGCTCGGCGGCGCGCTGACCCGTCAGCACCGCGCCGTTCATGGTGCCGGCCCACTCGCCGGCGGTCTCCGTGCCGGCCCAGTGGACGAGCCCATGAGGCTCGGCGAGGGCTTTGCCGAAGCTGTAGGTCGCGTACGGGGCGACCGCGGGGTTGGGGCCACCCGGGGCGAACGGCTCCGCACCCCAGCAGTGGTCCATGTAGTCGATCGGGGAAAGGGCCCGGGGACCGTAGAGATCGGCGAGCTGCTCGACCACCCGGTCGCGTCGCGCCTCGAGGCTGAAGGCGTCGAAGACGCGCGGATCGCAGAAGGCCATCAGCACGCCCGGCCCGCCGGCGGCCGGTGACACGTCGAAGGTGATGAACACCGTCCCGGTGTCGGTCACCGCCTCGCCGGAACATCCGTCGGCCCGCCAGAACGGCGTCTCGTAGGCCACGAACGCCTTGCTCAGGACGCCCATGCGCCAGGCCCGCGCGAGCCCATCGGCCCGCTCGGGCAGCGCGGGATCGAACTCGATGGCGGCGCGGTGCGCCGGCGCGGCCGTGACGATCGCGTACCGGGCGCGGATCTCGCCGGAGTCGGTGCGCACGGTGACGCCGCTCTTGTCGTCCTGCGTGATGCGGCGCACCGGTGTGTCCAGGCGTACGCGGTCGCCCAGCCGTTCCGCGACCCGCTTGGCGATCTCCTGGGTGGTCTCGACGATCCGGTCCTGCTGCTGTCCGCCGTCGACGTCCAGCATGTGGTCGAGCCCGCCCGCCGAACGGATGTAGCGCAGGGCGTGCAGGAGGGAGACGTCTCCCGGGGTGCAGCCCCACTGCACCTTGCTGATGACCGTCATCAGCGCACGGGTGGAGGGCAGGGCGTTCTTGCGGTCGAGCCACTCGCCGAAGGAGACGGCGTCGAGCCGGGAGGCTCCCGGCGTCTCCCACGCGGCGTTCACGTCGATGGTCGCGACCAGCTTGTTCACGGCCGCCTGCATGCGGGCCATGTCCACGAGGGCCGCGGGGGAGACCTTGGGGATGGTGCCGCTGTAGGTGCGGCGCCTGCCCGCCATCCACAGGACGTTGCGCCCCTGGGCGAACTGGTCGGTCGTGGTACAGCCGACTCGGCTCGCGAGGTCCCGGACGGCGGTGTGGCGCCGCGCCACCCACGTCGCCCCGAGGTCGACCTTCACGCCGGCCACCTCGCCGGACAGCGACCTGCCGCCGACCCGGTCGCGGCCCTCCAGGACCAGGACGGACCGGCCCGTGCTCACCAGCCGCTCGGCGGCGCTCAGACCGGCGAAGCCCGCACCGACAACCACCACGTCGACCTCGGTGCCGGGCTCACGAGATCCGGACATGGCTACCTCCTTCGCCGACGCGGGCGGCGTGCTGCGCGATGTACTCGGTCACGGGGCCGACGAGGGCCCGGGGGATGTGGTGGCCCATGCCGGGGATGACCACGTGCTGGGCCGAACGGATCGCCTGGACGGTCGCGGCGCCGCCGCTCGGGGCGACCAGCAGGTCCCGGTCGCCGTTGATGACCAGCGTCGGGGCCGTGATCCTGCCCAGCTGGGCGGTGCGGTCCCCCGAGCGCTGGATCGCCTGGACCTGCCGGGCCACTCCGGCGGCCGGGTCCCCGGCGCTGCGGTCCCAGCCGCGGGCTGCGACGGCCGCTTCCTCCGCGTCGTCGATGGGATATCCCGTTCCCGCGATGTGTCGGGTGAGCCGCAGGTGGGCCCGGACCGCCGCGGTTCTGGTCCTCGCCGGCGAGGCGGCGAGCAGCCGCATCGTCGACAGCGCGGGCTGGCCCACCTTCTTCGACCCGGTGGTCGAGTAGATGGACGTCAGCGACAGGACGCGGTCGGGCGCCGCGGCCGCGACCGTCTGCGCGATCATCCCGCCCATCGACCGCCCCACCACGTGCATCCGCGCGATACCGAGACAGTCGAGTGCGCCGACGGCGTCCTGGGCCATGTCGGCCAGCGTGTACGCGTCGCCGCGAGGGCGTGCGGCGATCTGGCGCCAGAGTGCGGGAGGCGGAGTGGCGACGAACGTGGACTGTCCGACGTCACGGTTGTCGATCGCGACGACCCGGAAGCCGCGGGCGACGAGCGAGTCGAAGAACAAGTCGGTCCAGAAGGTGAGGTCCTCGCCCAGTCCCGCGATGAGCAGGATGGCCGGGTCGGCCTTGTCACCGAGGTCCCGGAAGCAGATCGTCGTCCCGGACGGCAGGACCGCGAACTGGTCGGCGCCCTCGGCACCGTTCGTCTCAGACACGGGTCGCCCTCCTCCCACCGGACCGGTGCGCGGCCGCCCGGCCGGCGCCGAACTCGAGGTGCTCGTCCGCCACCGGGCCGCGCAGCGCCTTGGCGTCCTCGGGGTAGGACATCGCCATCCGCCAGGGCTTCTCGAGTCCCTGCTTGGGAAGCACCTTCTCGCCGCGCCTGGCGTAGCCGGCCTTGAGGTCCATGACCGGCCGGAGCTCCGTGCCGGATTGCGCGACCGGGACCACCCGGTCGTAGCCGTGCGCGTCCATGTGCCGGACCAGGTCGATGAAGTAACGGCACATCAGGCTCACCTTGAGCGTCCACGACGAGGTGGTGTAACCGATGGCCATCGCCCAGTTGGGGATTCCGCTCAGCAGCATGCCGCGGTAACAGACCGAGTCGGCGATGTCGATCTCGCGGCCGTCGACCACGATGGGCATGCCGTCGAAGAGCTGGAGGTTCAGCCCTGTCGCGGTGACGATGACATCGGCCTCCAGCTCCTCACCCGAACTCAGCACGATGCCGCGCTTGCTGAACCGGGTGATCGTGTCGGTGGCGACGGACGCCGAGCCGTTCCTGATCGCGTCGAAGAAGTCGCCGTCGGGCGCCAGACACAGCCGCTGGTCCCACGGGTCGTACGGCGGGTTGAAGTGCTTGTCGACGTCGAAGCCCTTGGGGAGCCGCTTGGCGTTCTCGTGCCGGATGAGCGCCCGTCCGGCCCTGGGGAACTTCCGCAGGCCCTTCACGACGGCGTGTTCGGTCCAGATGTTCTTGAACCGCGTCACGGCGTACCCGCGCTCTTCTCCGAGCAGCTTCGTGAGCGCCAGGGCGACCTTGTCGACCCGGGGGAGCGCCATGACGTACGTCGGGGTCCGCTGGAGCATGGTGACGTGCCGGGCGGCGCCTTCCCCGGTGGTCATGGCGGGCACCAGCGTGATCGCGGTCGCGCCGCTGCCGATGACGACGACCCTCTTGCCGCTGTAGTCCAGATCCTCCGGCCAGTGCTGGGGATGGACGATGGTGCCTTCGAAGTCCTCGCGTCCCGGGAACTCCGGGGAGAACCCCTGGTCGTACTTGTAATAGCCGGTGGCGGCGAACACCCATCCCGCGCGGATCTTCTTGGTCCGGGTCTCTCCCGTGGCGGCGTCCGGCGCCTGGACCGTGAGCGTCCACCGCGAGTCGGCCGAGGACCATTCGGCCCCGACGACCCGGTGCTGGAGCCTGATGAGGCGCTCCAGGCCGTTCTCCTCGACCGTCTCGCGGAGATAGTCCCGGATCAGCGGCGCATCGGCGATCGCGGCCTTGTGCCGCCAGGGCTTGAACGCGTAGCCGAACGTGTGGAGATCCGAGTCCGAGCGGATGCCCGGGTAGCGGAAGAGGTCCCATGTGCCACCGATGTCGTCGCGGCCCTCGAGCACGAGCAGGGACTTGCCGGGGAGGTCTCGGCTGAAGTAGCTGGCCGCACCGATGCCGGAGATTCCCGCTCCGATGATGACCACGTCGAACTCCTCGACGGCGTCGAGCACGTCAGTTGTCATGGCGTTTCCTCGCTGTTCCCGGGGTGGTGATCTCACTGTCGCCAGCGAGGGCCACGGGCGGGAACGGCAGCGTGCACCTGCCTGCACCGGGCCCGGTGCACGGTGCACAAGCCGGCCCGGCGGCGCCGCCCTCGGACGGTCGCCGCAGCGGAGCGGCGCCGCGACCGCACCATTGCGCCGCCCTCGCGGGCGTGATAAAAGTCTGCGGTGTTTAGTGAGACTAAACACCTCGCTCCGATGGTGGTCTCACCGTCGGGCGACCCTGCCGATCGGCCTGCCGCCGACCGCGCCGTGCGGGCAACTCCCGCGGATCTGAACCCGGTTGCCCGTTCGGGCTCTCAGGGCGGCAGATGCGGTGGCCTCGGGCAACGCCCACCTCCACCGACAGAACGCCTACGTCGGCGTCGACACCGGCAACGCCGTCGAGAGGTGTGCCGACGTCAGCTCTCCATGGTGGCTGTGGGCGTTCGTCTCGCTGGGCGTCATCGCGTTCCTCGGCCATCGCGACATCGAGCTGAGTGCCAAGGTGCTCGGGCTCGACATGACGCAGCTTCTTCTGATTACCAGTCAGTTCGCGTGCGTGCTGGCCTTTCACAACGTCGTGACGCGCTACCGGTTCTCCCTGTCCCGGGCCGGCGCCCTGCCGGCGCCGCTCGGCGTGGTGCACCCCCGGCACCGTGCGCCGTCGACATGCTCGGCTGTCGTCTCGGCGGTCGCGTTCGTCGTGACACTCGTTGTCGTGGCCCTCGGTCTCGACCCGCTCGCGGACGTCTACGCCTGGTCCTCCGGCGCCGCCACGCTCGGCACCGTTGTGATGATGGCCGCCACCGGCCTCGCGGTGATCGGCTTCTTCCGGCGCGCCGGAGGAGTGGCGGCCGGTATGGGGGACGGTCGTGGCTCCGGCCATGGCCTTCGCCCGCCTGGCCGGTGTGGTCTGCCTGGCGATCGGCAACTTCCCGGTCCTCGTCGGCACCACCGAGGGCGCCTGGGTGATCGGCGGCTTCGTCGCCCTCTCGGCCGTGGCCGGCTCGGTGCAGGCCCTCGTCCTCCGGGCTCGGTGACCGGCCGTCTACGAGCGTCTCGATGCGGGGAAGAGCCCTGAACGAGCCGGGGGCGCCTTGGCCCGTCGCCTGCCGCGAGCGACGCTAGGACGGTTCTCGCGTGGTACGGAGCAGAGGCGGCGACAGGACCCACAGGACCTCGCTCACCGTCGTACCCGGATTGTCGAACTGGTGAAGCGTCCGGCCGGAGAACGAGGTGGACACGCCGGCGGACAGCATCCGCGTCTCGCCCCCGACGATCAGCCGGGTCGAGCCACTCACCCCCATGGCGAAGATCGTGGTGCTGTCCAGCCGGTAGGGGCCACCCGTGCCGCCACCCGGTTCGATCACCGAACGAAAGACTTGAAAGGCGGTGGTGTCGGCGGGAGTGAGCAGGAACTCGGTCACTCCCGCACCGCCCATGTCGATCCGGCTTCCGCCCTCCACGACCTGATCGACGGGGTGGGCGAACAGGTCGCCGACCCCGATCCGCAGGACATCGCAGACGCGCAACAGTGTCGGGACGGACACGCTGGTGAGCCCGCGCTCCAACTGGCTCAGAAAGCCCTTGGTGACCTCCGCCCGGTGCGCGACCTCCGTCAACGACAGCCCCCGGCTGAGCCTGATCCTCCTCAACTGGGCGCCGGCGGACGCTTCCAGGGCAGCGGAGCCCTTCGGTGTTCCGTCCGCCGGGGTGCCGTCATCGATGGCCATGGTCTGCTCACCGCCCGTCCCGAGGCCGTGGGCCTGCCGGGTGACAGACCGACTCGGACGAGCCCTCTCCGTGGCACGAGGCTAAGGCATGCCCTTCATGGGCGGGAGATGCCCCTGAAGGAGGGGCGGCGGTGTCGAATCTCTTGTGGCACCGCCGCCCGCGTGGTAAACCTGCCGCCGGTTTAGTGGAGCTAAACGCAACGCACTCCTGGAGGCCCGCGGGGGGGGGGGGGGGGTGGGGGG
>NZ_JBHYTK010000137.1:9068-22635 GCF_042749255.1 Streptomyces sp. NPDC059524
CGGGTTTCAAACCGGGGCGGTTTTTTTGGTCGAATAAGCACACCCCACGCGTGGGGGCGGGGGTGGGCGCGCCGGGGGCGGGGGGCGCCCACCACACACCCGTTCCCCGATCCGCGCGGAGGCTCCCGCTCGCGCAGGTACCGGCAGACCGCTCGGCACAGCATGTCGGGAGCGTCGGCCCTCGGAGATCAGAGAGAGACTGAAGACATGGAAGAGCTGTGGCCCCCGCCTTCCGGCGCGGTCGCCGATGCGATCAGGGCACTGTGCCAGCGCCTGTTGGCGGACACGGAGGCCTTGGTCGACGACCTTGCAGGACCCTCTCTCGAGGCCCAGAAGGACCCTGCCCTTCTGAAGGATGCATCGCTGGCGGAGGAGGACCGCGAGCTCAATCGATCCGATCTGGTCCAATGGCTGACCGCGAACGTTCAGCACCCGGGTCGGCGGGTGGAGCCCTATATCGGCCCCAGAACGCTGGCGTACATCCACGACCTCGCCTCCCGTGGCATCGCGCCCGACTTCGCCGGTGCCTGGCGCGTGGTGCTGGGGATCGGATGGCGGCGATGGGTGGAGGAATGCGTGGCGCACTGTGCCGACCCGGACCTTCTCGTCGAGGTCCTGGACGTGTCGGCGAGGTCGCTGGTGCAGTACGCCCTCGACTCGGTCGCCGCACTGCGCCAGGCCGGACCGGCAGCCGCGATGGGCAACGCCGACGCCGAGGGGATCGCACTGATCCAGCTGATCGCCGGCGGAGCTCCGATGGCGGAGGATCTCGCCGAGGCGCGCCTGCGCTACCGGATGGCGCGCTGGCACGTGGGTCTCGTGCTGTGGGTCGATGACCCTCGGCAGGCCGACGCTCTGGACGGAGCGATCCCGGCCGTGCGTTCCGCCGCCGCCGGTCGCAGCGCCCTGGTGGCCCGAGCGAGCGCCACATCGCGGTGGTTGTGGCTCTCCGGGACGAGCGTCCCGGACCTCCACCCGGTGGCGAAGGCCCTGGGAACGGCCGACGAGGTGCGCGTGGCGGTGGGACGGCCAGGACGCGGACTCGAAGGATTCAGATCGAGCCATCAAGAGGCTCTCGCGGCCCAGGCGTTGGTCAGCCGGCTCGGGACCGACCGGCGGTTCACCGCCTACGCGGACGTCGAGATGATCGACGCGCTCACGAAGGACCGCGCGGGCGCCCGCCGGTTCGTCAGCAACACGCTCGGGCCGCTGGCCGAGGCCGACGCGGCTCTGCGGCAGGCACTCCTCACCTACGTGCAGTGCGGCTTCAACACCACCCGGGCGGCGGCCAACCTCTACGCGCACCGCAACACGGTCGAGCGGCGGGTCTCGCGCGCGAACGAGCTCTCGGCCGTCAAGGTGGAGGACAATCCCACCCACGTGGCGGCGGCGCTCCTGGTGCTGGAGATCGTGCCGGACATCATCGAGTCCCGCCCGAACTGACCTCACCTCACAGAGTCGTGGAGCTGGAGCTTCCTGAACCGGCGAAGGGCCGGAAGAGCGAGCAGGGTGGCGGCGGACAGGACCGCGAACGCGATCTCGGGGCGGGTGACGAACACTCCGACAACCGTCGCCAGCAGCACCCCTCCCAGATTGCCGGCCATCCAGACCAGGCCGGCCGCCGTGCTCTCCGCTTCGGGCGCGTGCCGCTCGCTCAGGGAGAGCACGATGGGAAGCGCCGGGAGCAGTACGAACCCTGTCCCGAGGAGCGTCAGGATCGCCATGGGCGTGCTCGGGACCAGGGCGAGGTGCAGACAGGCCCCGGCGGTGAACACGATCGCCACGCCCATGACCTGGACCTCACGGCCGCTGCGAGCCGCCCGGACCGGGACGACGGCGCAGCCGATGACTCCGGCGATCATGGTCAGCGCGAGGATGAGTCCCGCAGCGGATTCAGAGACCCCCGCCGGCGCCAGCAGCGGTTGCACGAACGTCGCGAGAGCGATGAACGTGCCCATCGGGACGGCGACGACCGCGCACAGACGCCGTACGTGGCGATTGCCGAACGCCGCCCGGAACGCGCGGAATCCGCCCGTCACGGATACACCCCCGGTACCCGCCCGGGGCGAAACGCGAAGTGCTCCGACGAGACAGAGCCCGGCGTCCATGGCGATGAGGGCCGTGATGAGGGTCAGGGTGCGGATGTGGCTCTCCCCGGGCAGAAACGTGCCCAACAGGTAGCCCAGGACCATGCCGGCGAACGTGGCGGACGATGCGGCGGCGATTCCTGTGGCGCGGTGCTTTTCGGCGAGATAGCCCACGGCAAGGCCCGGTATGGCGTTGAGGATGAACGGCTGCCCCACCGCGGCGACGACCTGCCCGACGAACGCCCAGGTGTAGTCGTCGCGCACCAGTCTCAGGAATGCCCCTGACGCGGTGAGGACCGCGCCGACGATGAGCCCTGGACGGAGAAACCGGTCGAGCACGATGCCCACCGGGATGGCGAGGGCGACGTAGACCAGCGGAAACACTTGGGACAGCCAGCCGATCGCGCCGACGGAAACACCGAAGTGCCGCGCCGCGTCGTCCGTCACGGGCGCGTAGTTCACGAAGAGAGCCTGGGTCGCGGCCGCCAGGAGTCCGTAGGCGAGGAAGACGACCCACCGGCTCTTCGAGTGCTGTTCGACGAGCGGCACAGGAGTGGTCGCAGCAACGGGTGGTGCCTCCGTGAAAGTGCCCACGGGCGGTGCGGGACGGCTGAGCGACCCGCCGCGTCTGCGGGCGCTGCGCCGGATCATGACCGTGGCGACTGCGCCCGCGCCTACGGCGGCAGCTCCGCGCACTCGCCGACGAGCGGTCGTCAACTCTGGCATGTCATTGTCCTTGTCGGTCGACGGGGGTGCTCCACTGTCGCGACCCCGATCGCCGATGGATACGACACGTCGCACCTGGGTTCGTGCTGCCCTGTGCACTCGGCACTACCGGTGCGGTGCGGACCCGGAGTGCGGTTTCGCCCGAGCCGCCCGGGGCGTCGTGATAGCGTCAAAAGTAGTTCAAATGACTGAGTCAAATCTTCACGGAGGGTCGGATGGCCTACGTCTCCGCAGCAGCGCGGCGAGAGCAGTTGATCGAGGCGGCCGTGCGGGTGATCGCGCGCGAGGGCGCCGACGGAGCCACCACCCGGAAGATCGCCGACGAGGCGAAGGCGCCCCTCGCCTCCCTCCACTACTGCTTCCAGAACAAGGAAAACCTCCTGCTCGCGGTCTTCCAGCAACTCTCCGACGAGATGCCGGTGCACGTCGCTCAGGCCGAGGGTGAGCCCACGAGTCTGGGGGAGCTCATGGAGCAGAGCCTGACGCGCGCCATGCGGTGGAGTACGGAGAACCTCGTCCGGACACGGGCCATGATCGAGGTCATGATGTGGGCCGAGCGCCACGACCCCGAGCTGTCCGTCAGCTTCTACGACGCCTTCCTGAAGTCGTCGGATGCCTACCTGCGCCAGGTCGACGTGCCGCTCTCGGACGAGGAGCTCCACTCGGTCGTTCGGGTCGCCATGTCCCTGGTCGACGGCCTCTCGCTGCAACTGCTCTCGAGCGGGGACACGGAGCGCACGCTGCGCGACACGGCGACCGCCTGCGAGATCCTCAAGGCCTTCCTGAGGGAGAGGGAACGAGAGGCCGTGCGGCAGTAACCGGTCCTAGTCCAGGCGGACACAGGCGAGCCGGCGGTCCGCGTACTGGCGCCGGAGGACCTTCTTGTCGAACTTGCCCACGCTGGTCCTGGGGATCTCGGCGACGAAGGCCCAGTGCTCCGGAAGCTGCCACTTGGCCCAGCTCCCCGCGAGGTGCTCCCGGAGCGCCGCGGCGTCGGCCGGCTGACCGTCCCTCAGGACGACGGCCACACAGGGACGTTCGTCCCAGCGCTCGTCGGGGACACCGAAGACGGCCGCCTCGGCGACCGCGGGGTGCGCCATGATGTCGTTCTCCATGTCGATGGAGGAGATCCACTCGCCGCCGGACTTGATCACGTCCTTCGCGCGGTCGACCAGGGTGAGGAACCCGTCCGGGCTGATCCGGCCCATGTCACCGGTCCGCAGCCACCCCTCGTCGAAGGATTCGGCCTCGACCGGCTCGCCGTCGGGGCTGTAGTAGGAGCCGGTGATCCAGGGGCCGCTCACCTCCAGTTCGCCGACCGACTCGCCGTCGTGCGGCACGAGGGCGCCGTCGTCGTCCTTGAGCCGGAACTCGACCAGCGGGGCGAACTGCCCCTGGCTCATCCGGTACTGCCACCGCTCCTCGCCGGACGCGTGGACCGGCGGGTGGGCGACGGTGCCCACGGACGAGGTCTCGGTCATCCCCCAGCCGTGGACGACCTCGATTCCGTGCTCCTCCTCGAAGGTCTTCATCAGTGCGGGCGGCATGGCCGAGCCGCCCACGACCACCTCGCGCAGGTGGCTGATGTCCTGGGGGCGGTCCGCGAGCCGGGCGGCCAGTCCCGTCCAGATGGTCGGCACGGCGGCGGCGAAGGTCGGGCGCTCCGCCGCCATCATGGCCAGCAGCGGCTCAGGCTGAAGGAAGCGGTCGGGCATCAGGAGCGACGCGCCGGAGAGCAGCGACGCGAACGGCAGACTCCACGCGTTGACGTGGAACATCGGCACTATCGCCAGGCAGCGGTCCTTCGCCGACAGCCCCATCGCGGCCGGAGTGGTCATGTGCATCGCGTGCAGGAAGAGCGAGCGGTGGGAGTACACCACACCCTTCGGGTCGCCGGTCGTGCCCGAGGTGTGACACATCGCCGCGGCCGAGTGCTCGTCCAGCACGGGGAAGTCGTAGACGTCGGGGTGGGCCTCGACAAGGGGCTCGTAACGGTGCACCTCGACCCCGCGGGGTGCCCGGAAGCCGGCGGCGTCACCGTTCACGACGATCACATGGCGCACCGTACGGAGCCGGGGGAGCACCTCTTCGAAGGCGGAGGCGAGCGACCCGTCCACGAACACCACGCGGTCCTGCGCCTGGTCGGCGACGAAGACGAGCTGGTCGGGGGAGAGTCGGATGTTCAGCGCGTGCAGCACCGCGCCCATCGCGGGAACCGCCGTGTAGACCTCCATGTGCTCGGTGTTGTTCCACATGAAGGTCGCCACGCGGTCGCAGACGCCGACCCCCAGGCCGCTCAGCGCGTTGGCCAACCGCGCGGCGCGTGCGCCGAGTTCACCGAACGTCCGATGACGCCCCGCCGAACCCGTCCAGGTGGTGACCGTGGAATCGGCGTGGGCGACGGTCGCGTAGCGCAGCAGCTTGGCGAGCGACAGTGGCCCGTCCTGCATCGTGCTCAGCATTCCTTGCTCCTTGGCTGGGGATCGCCTTGTCGGCATGCGAGGGGTGCGGCATCGCGTCGTCCCTGACCGCGGAAAGCGATCGACGCAGCAGGGTTGACGCCGGCCCAGAAGTGGGCGAATGATTTAGACATCTGATCTAGTCAGACGACTCTACTCAACCTTGCGAGGCCGTCGCAACGCCCTGGCGAAGGGTTACCGGGCAGTTCGCTCCCTGCGGTGCAGGGTCGGTTCGACGTGCCGCAACGCATCGTGTGAACAAGGTGGGAAGTGACCTTCATGGATCAAGCCATCGAACGC
The DNA here is from genome assembly GCF_042749255.1 of Streptomyces sp. NPDC059524. NCBI lineage: Bacteria > Bacillati > Actinomycetota > Actinomycetes > Kitasatosporales > Streptomycetaceae > Streptomyces > Streptomyces sp. NPDC059524. The sequence goes on from NZ_JBHYTK010000137.1 coordinate 14,641, forward strand.
GTCGACGTGGTGATCGTCGGTGCCGGACTCTCGGGCATCGCGGCGGCGGTGGAGCTGAAGACGCGGCATCCCGGGCGGTCCTTCGTCATGCTCGAGGCGCGCGCCGACCTCGGCGGCACCTGGGACCTCTTCCGGTACCCCGGGATCAGGTCCGACAGCGACATGTTCACGCTCGGGTTCGGCTTCAAGCCGTGGACCGACGAGAAGTCGATCGCCTCCGGCCGGGCCATCCTCGACTACCTCAACGAGACCGTCGACGAGTACGGCCTGAGGCCGCACATCCGGTTCGAGAGCCGGGCTCAGGCGGCCGACTGGTCGCCGGACGACCGCGCGTGGACCCTGGAGGTCGAGGGCCCCGCGGGCCGTAGGCGCGTCGCCTGCTCCTACCTCTACCTGGCTTCGGGCTACTACGACCATGACAGCGGCCACCAGCCGGAGTTCCCCGGACAGGACGCGTTCCGCGGCACGATCGTCCACCCTCAGCAGTGGCCCGCCGGACTCGACTGCACCGGTAAGCGCGTGAGCGTCATCGGCTCGGGCGCCACCGCGATCACTCTGGTCCCGGCCCTCGCCCGGACCGCCGCCAAGGTCACGATGGTGCAGCGATCGCCCTCGTACGTGGCCATCGACTCCGATGTCGACGAAGAGGCCAACCGGCTGCGCGAGGACGTCGGCGGCCGGGAGGCGTTCACCCGCATCCGGCTCCGCAACCTCCAGGACCAGCAGGCGAGGTACCAGTTCGCGCGCGCCGACCCCGAGACCTTCAAGAAGCCCCTCTTCGACGAGATCGAGAAGATCGTCGGCCGCGAGTACCGCGAACGGCACTTCACCCCGGCCTACCAGCCCTGGGACCAGCGCCTGTGCCTCGTGCCCAACGGGGACCTCTTCCACGCCATCAAGGACGGCAGGGCGGAGGTGGTGACGGGACATATCGACACGTTCACCGAGGACGGCCTGCGGATGACGTCAGGTGAGGAGGTGCCGGCCGACGTGATCGTGACCGCGACCGGGCTGCGACTCGTCACGCTGGGGAAGATCCGGTTCAGCCTGGACGGTGAGCCGATCGACTTCTCGAAGACCTTCACCTACAAGGGGGTCGCGTTCAGCGGCGTCCCGAACCTCCTCATGGCCTTCGGATACCTCAACTCCTCCTGGACCCTCCGACTCGAACTGGTCAACCGGTACTGGAGCGCGCTGCTCACGAGGATGGACGAGCTGGGCGCGCAGGTCGTGACGCCCGTCCTGCGTGACGAGGACCGGGGCATGGCCAGGGACCCCTGGCTCAAGGACGTCTCCTCCGGCTACCTCGTGCGCCACATGGCCGCCATGCCGGCGCAGGGCGACCGCGAGCCCTGGATCAACCCCCAGGTCCACGAGCGCATGAAGGGCCTGCTCGACGCGCCTTTCGAGGACGGCGTGCTGCGCTTCGCGTAGGGCCGGAGTACGGGCTGAATTCCGTGCCGACATCCGGTTGACACCCGTGCTTCACCGACACTACATTCAAAGTCAAATGACTCAGTCAAATGATCCAGTTCGTTGTTCGAGTGGATCCGACGGGCAGCGCCGGCCCTCCTGGCGGCCGCGAAATGATTGAGGTGAGTGCCCATGAGTGGCGCTGTAAGAATCGACGTCGAGACGGATCCGACTCCGCTCGTTCTTTCACTCGCGAAGGTCCTGCTGGAAAGCGCGGACCTTCCCGAACACCGTGAGCTGTTCCCCGGGCTGAGCGGCGCCGTGGCGCTGCGCTCGGGCATCGACGCGCAGGCCGCGACCCTCTCCTTCGCCGACGGCGGCGTGCGGGTCGACCACGGAGTGGCCCCGGGCCTCGAAGCGATCCCGCTCGTGCCCTACGCCGAGTACCTGCTGACCGCGACGCCCGATCCGCTCGCCGAGGCCGTGGCCGCGCTGCTGAACCCACCGCTCCCCGATTGGCGCGATGCCGCGGCGTCCTTCTGGTCGGCGAACGAGGGCTCGGAAGGGTTCCCCGAGGAGCTCCGCGTCGTCTGCTCGACGGAGGAGCAGGAGATCCGCTTCGGCCAGGGATCGGAGGCAGGGGCGGCGTACGAAGTGCACGGTCCCGCGGAGGCGCTGGCCGCGACGTTCAGCGGGCGTGGTGACTCCTTCCTCTTCGCCCTCGCGACCGGCGTGACGGTCGTCGGCGGTGTGGGGCAACTGTCGGCGATGTGCGGCGCGCACTGGAAGGTGAGATTCGGTGGCTGAGATGACCATGGAAGAGCTGGGTCGCTGGCTCGACGAGCATGCGATTACTTCGGTCGAGATTCAGGCGACCAATCTCGACGGCACCTTTGTCGGAAAGACGCTTTCCCGGGCCAAATTCCTCGGCGGGATCGAGCAGGGATTCGCTTTCGCGGATGTCGTGTTCGGTAACGACCTTGACAGTTTCCCGATGCTCGGAATGGCCTTTCCATCCTGGCGCGGTGAAATGGAGGACATTCTCCTCCGCCCCGATCTCGGCACGCTCTGTGTGTGGAAGCCGGGCAAGGCCGCCGTCATCGGTGACTTCTGGACCCAGGACGGGACCCCGGTCTCCGTCTGTCCGCGCAACCTGCTGCGCCAGGTCGCGGCCGAGGCCCAGGAGCTCGGTTTCGAGGTTCGCACCGCCGTCGAGATCGAGGCGACCGTCTTCGAGGAGTCGGTCCGCGAGGCCCGCTTGAAGGGCTACGAGAACCTCACCCCGCTCGGCGGCACCAGCGGCAGCGCCTACGTGCTCGCCAGGGACGCCGAATGGCGCGCGTACCTGGAGCGGGTGGAGGAGCGGCTGCGGGCCATCGGCATCGACTGGGAGGCCTGGAACGACGAGGCCGCCGCGGGCCAGGTCGAGGTCAACGTCGCGATGGGCGACGCCGTCGCGGTCGCGGACCGGTGGGCCCGATGTCGTCAGGTGATGCGCGAGGTCGGCCACGAGCTCGGCCGGAGCGTCACCTTCATGGCGAAGTGGTCGGACGCCTGGGGCCAGGCCTCGCACCTGAACATCTCGCTGGAGACCCCGGCCGGGAACGCCTTCTACAGCCCCGACGGCACCTCCGAGGTCATGAGCCGGTTCCTCGGCGGTCTGATGCCGGCCATGGCGGGCACGACCTCGATCGCCCTTCCCTTCATCACCTCCTACCGCCGGCTCGTCCCCGCGGAGGGGCCGCCCACGACCGTCACCTGGGGCATCGGCAACAAGACGACGGCCGTGCGCGCTGTGGTCGGCCACCCGAAGCAGTCCCGGCTCGAGTACCGCGTGCCGGGTTCGGACGCCAACATGTATCTGGTCAGCGCCGCCGTCCTCGGCGCGGGCCTCTTCGGGATCCGTAACGAACTCGAGCCTCCCGCCCCCTTCACCGGCATGGCCTGGTTCCTCCCCGAGAGCGAGCTGATCCCGGCGAGCATCAGCCAGGCCGGCGCGGCCCTGGACGCCGACAAGATCCTCCCCGAGGCGCTCGGCCGGGAGTTCGTCACCTACTGGCTCGGCACGCGCCGCTGGGAGTGGATGTCGTTCCACACCATGGGCGGGGCCGATCCCGACTGCGGGATCACGCCCTGGGAGCGCAACCGCTACTTCGAGCTCGCATGAGTACCCGGATCACTGCCGCCGTCCTCAACACGGCGCCGGGCCTCCTCGAACTCGAGGAGCTCGTGATCGACGACCCCGGACCCGACGAGGTCCTGGTGAAAGTGGCGTACGCCGGCCTGTGCCACTCGGACCTGCACGAGATCGACGGGACCTTCGCGTCGCAACCGCCGATCGTCCTCGGCCACGAGGCGGTCGGTCAGGTCGTGGCCGTCGGCACGGGGGTGGACGGGTTCGCGCCGGGCGAGACCGTCGTGACGTGCCTGTCCGTGCACTGCGGCACGTGCGAGTACTGCGTGACCGGCCGGCAGACCCTGTGCGTGCACCGCTCCCGGCTGCAACAGGAGCGGCCCAGGCCTCGGCTGACCAAGCCGGACGGCCGTCCGGTACGGCCGACCGCCGGCATCGGCGCCTTCGCCGAGATGATCCTCGTCCACAGGAACAGCCTGGTCGCCGTCCCGGACGACATCCGTCCGGAGACCGCGAGCGTGCTCGGCTGCGCCGTCACGACCGGTATGGGCGCGGTGCTGCACAGCGCCTCGGTGCACACCGGGGACAGCGTCGCCGTGATCGGCCTCGGCGGCGTCGGCTTCGCCGCAGTCCAGGCCGCCCAACTGGCGGGCGCGGCACGGATCATCGGCATCGACGTGGTGCCCGGCAAGCTGGAGCGGGCCGTCGGATTCGGCGCGACGCATGTCGTCAACGCGCGGGAGAGCGACCCGGTCGAGGCGGTGCGGGCGATCACCGGCACCGGCGTGCACCACGCGTTCGAGGCGGTCGGCTCCGGCACCACGGCCGGGCAGGCGTTCGCCATGCTCCGGCCCGGCGGAACAGCGACCGTGATGGGCATGATCCCGGACTCGCAGCCGGTGCAACTGCGCGGCGCGGAGCTGTTCCTGGAGGAGAAGCGCATCCAGGGCTCGTTCATGGGCTCCAACCACTTCAAGGTCGACGTTCCGCTGTACGCGCACTTCAACCGCATGGGTCTGCTCCGGCTCGACGACCTCGTCACCGCCCGGTGCGACCTGGCCACCATCAACGACGGATTCAAAGCTCTGGCGTCCGGACACGAGATCCGCGTCGTCGCCCGGGTGGGGGAGGTGTGAACATGAAGCCGCTGATCGGAATCACGGGGCGCCGCCTGAGTCTGGGCATGGTGAAACGGACGTCCCGCCGCTTCCAGTACCAGTTCATCAACTCGTACTTCAGCGCGTTCGGCGACAACGTGTCGGCCGCCGGCGGGATACCCGTCAACCTGCAGTTCAACGTCGACGCGGAGAGCGTGGTCGAGCGTCTGGACGGGCTCATCGTCACCGGCGGCCAGGACATCCACCCCGCGCGGTGGGGCGGCAAGGCCGAGGTCGACCCCACGGTCGACCCGCGCTGGGACTTCGACGCGCCGGACCGCGAACGGGACGCGTACGAGGCGGCCCTGATCGTGGCCGCGCTGCAGGCCAACGTACCGATCCTCGGTGTCTGCCGCGGACACCACCTGCTCAACATCGTCCTCGGCGGCACCCTCGTCGAGCACCTCGAAGAGGGCCCGATCGCCCACGTGTCGCCGAACTTCGCACCGGACGACGGCGACGACGCACACACCGTCCACTTCACGCCGGGCACCCTCGCCCACACGCTCTACGGACCGCGGCGCGTCGTCAACTCCTGGCACCACCAGGCCGTCGACCGCCTCGGCCAGGGACTCAGCGTGATGGGCAGGACCGCGGACGGCGTCGTCGAAGCCATCACGCTCGCCGACAGCCCGGTGGTGGGCCTGCAGTGGCATCCCGAGTGGATGGCGTCCCCGGACCCCGTCTTCGACTGGCTCGTCGCCGTGTCGACGAGCTCCGTCCCCAGCCCCGCCCTGAGAGGAGGTGCGGCATGGTGAACCCCGAACGCACCGGCATCGCACGAACGCTCGACGACTGGCTGGACCTCAAGAGCCGACTGAGCCTGTCCCGCGGCATGTGGATCAACGGCGCATCGGTCCCGGCGCGGGCCGGCCGGACGGCCACCCTGGTCAGTCCGCGCGACGGACTGCCGCTCGCGGAGGTCCCCAGTGCCGACCCCGACGACGTCGACCGGGCCGTCCAGGGCGCCAAGGAGGCGTTCTCCTCCCGGGTCTGGGCGGGCCTGGAACCCCGTGAACGCGGCGCGGTGCTGATCCGCTGGGCGGACCTGCTCGACGAGCACCGCGACGAACTCGCCCTGCTGGTCGCGCTGGAGATGGGCAAGCCGGTCACGGTCGCCTGGTCCGTCGAACTGCGCACCGCCATCAACACGATCCGCTGGTACGGCGAACTCGCGGACAAGCTGATGGACGAGTCACCGCGCGGCCGGAACAGCTCGGTCGCCCTGGTGACGCGGGAGCCGCTGGGGGTCGTGGGAGCGATCACACCGTGGAACTTCCCGATGACGCTGTCGATGTTCAAGATTCCCGCGGCCCTCGTGTCCGGGAACAGCGTCGTCGTCAAGCCCGCGACGCAGACGCCGCTCTCCCTGCTGCGCGCGGCGGAACTCTCCGCCGAGGCGGGCCTGCCGGCCGGAGTGCTCCAGGTGCTCACCGGCAGCGGCGCCACCGTCGGCTCGGCGCTGACGCTCCACCACGACGTGGCCACGGTGACCTTCACCGGCTCGACCGAGGTCGGGAAGCAGCTCCTCACCTACGCCGGGCAGTCCAACGCGAAGCCGGTCTGGCTGGAGCTGGGCGGCAAGTCCCCCAACATCGTCTTCCCCGACGCACCGGATCTCGACGAGGCCGCGCGGATGGCCGCCTGGGCGGTCTCCTTCAACAGCGGGCAGATGTGCACGGCGGGTTCGCGGCTCCTCGTCCACGAGGACATCCGCGACGAGCTGATCGCCCGGGTCGTCGACCACCTCGGCCGGCACACGATCGGCGACCCGCTGGACCCGGCCACCACGATGGGACCGCTGGCCTACGCGGGGCATCGCGACGACGTACTGGACGAGGTGCGCAAGGCCATCGCGGACGGAGCCCGGCCCGTCCTCGGCTCGGACCGGAAGCGGACCGACGGCCTGTACGTGGACCCGGTGGTCTTCGCCGACGTCGACCCCGACAGCCGCCTCGCCCAGCACGAGATCTTCGGCCCCGTCCTCGCGGTCACCACCTTCCGCGACGAGGCCGAGGCCCTCGCGATCGCCAACAACTCCGACTACGGACTCGGTTCCGCGATCTGGACCGGCGACCTCGCCCGCGCCCACCGGCTGTCGCGGCAGATCCAGGCCGGCCTGGTCTGGGTCAACTGCTACGAGGAGGGCGACTCCTCCGTGCCGTTCGGCGGCCGGAAGCTCTCCGGGCACGGCGCCGACCGGAGCCTGCACGGCCTCGACAAGTTCACGACCTTGAAGACCACCTGGATCGAACTCACCTGAGCCAGACCCCGAACGAGGGAGAGGATTCCCATGGGAGCACAGAAGAAGGACCAGCACCTGACCTCCGTGGCGGCCGACACGCCCGCCGAGGAGATTCTCAAGATCGTGACCCGTGACGGCGGCGTCATCATCAAGAACTTCCTGACGAAGGAGCAGATCGAGCGCTTCAACTCCGAGATCGAGCCGCCGCTGCAGGCGCTCCGTCCGGGCTCGACCCACGAGAACGAGATCGTCGCCGCGTTCCACGGCAGCAACACCAAGCGGCTCACGAACCTGGTGACGCACAGCCCCACGTTCCGCAACGAGATCATCGACCACCCCCTGGTCCACGAGATCAGCGACTCGGTGTTCCTCGAGGAGTCGGGCACGTACTGGATGACCACCGCACAGGTCATCGAGATCGGCCCGCACAGCCAGGCGCAGATGCTCCACCGCGACCTGGAGAACTGGTTCCCCTTCATCGGGATGGGACCCAAGGGCCCTGAGGTCACCATCAACTTCCTGGTCGCCCTGACCGACTTCACGGAGGAGAACGGCGCCACCCGCGTCATCCCCGGGAGCAACCACTGGGGCGACTTCGAGGACCGCGGCGAGCCCGGGCAGACGATCCCCGCGGTCATGGACGCCGGAGACGCCCTGCTGATCAGCGGCAAGGTCGTCCACGGCGGTGGCGCGAACCAGACCGACGACTTCTACCGCCGCGGCGTGGCCTTCACGTTCAACTCGGGCTTCCTCACCGGCGAGGAGGCGTACCCCTTCCTGGTCGACATGGAGATCGCCAGGACGCTCTCCCCGCGCGTCCAGCGCGTGCTCGGCTTCCGCTCCCAGTACCCGACGGGCTCGCCGGGCCTGTGGCAGGTCGACTACGCCGACCTGGGCGAGTACCTCAAGCTCATATCGCCCCCCCACCCCCGGGGCGCGGGGGGGGGCGCGGGCGGGGCGTGGGGGGGGGGGTCTGTGGGGGGGCGGGGGGGGCGCCGCCCGGGCTCGCGGAGGTCGGCGGCGAGGGCGGCGACGCGGTCCTGGTC
>NZ_JBHYTK010000138.1:0-4530 GCF_042749255.1 Streptomyces sp. NPDC059524
CCCCGAGCCCCGCGCGGGGCGCGCGGCCCCGCCCCCACCCGCGACTCTCTCGCCGCCCCCCCCCCCCCCCCCCCGCCCCCCCCCCCCCCGCGGGGCCCCCCCCCCCCCCCCCCCCGGCCGCACCACCAGCAAGGACTCGCACCACCAGCAAGGAACGGAGCACCACCCCCTCATGGCCACTCTCTCGCTCGCCGCGATCCTCGCCGACAACGCCCGCCGCAGGCCCGACAAGACCGCCCTCGTCCAGGGCGACCAGCGGTTCACCTTCGGTGAGTTGTGGGACCAGGTCCGCGCCCGCGCCGGAGCGCTCGTCGACACGTACGGCGTCCGGCCCGGCGACCGGGTGGCCCTGATGGCCCCGAACACCGTGGACTTCCCGCGCGCCTACTACGCGATCCTCGCGGCCGGCGGTGTCGTCGTCCCCGTCCACCTCCTGCTGTCCGCCGACGAGGCCGCGCACGTGCTCCGCGACAGCGGCGTCGACCTGCTCCTGTGCCACCCCGGACAGGCCGCCGTCGGAAGCGCCGCCGCCGAGGCCGCCGGAGCCCGCGTCGCCACCCTCGGCGAGGACGGCGAACTCGACGCGGCCGCAGCCGGGGCCACCCCGCTCGACGTGTACGCGGCCCGCGGCCCCGAGGACGCGGCCGTCATCTTCTACACGAGCGGTACCACCGGCGTCCCCAAGGGCGCCGTCCTCAGCCACCTCAACCTCGTCATGAACGCCACCGTGGACGCCTTCGACGCCCACGAGTACTGCCCCGACGACATCGTCCTCGGCGCCCTGCCCTTCTTCCACGCCTTCGGCCAGACCGCCTCCCTCAACGCCGTGTGGCGCGCGGGCAAGACGCTCGTCCTGCTGCCCCGCTTCGACGCCGCCCGCGCCATCGACCTGATGGTCCGTGAGGGCGTCACCGTCTTCCACGGCGTGCCCACGATGTACGTCCACCTGCTCGCCGCCGCCCGGGACGCCGCCGAACTGCCCAGGCTCCGCGTGGCCGTCTCCGGCGGCGCGTCCCTGCCGCTCGCGGTCCTGGAGGCCTTCGAGGCCACGTTCGGCGCCCGCATCCACGAGGGCTACGGACTCAGCGAGACCTCGCCCGTCGCCGCCGTCAACCAGCCCTGGTACGGCATCAAGGCGGGCACCGTCGGCCACCCGATCTGGGGCGTCGACGTCGAGATCGCCCGCGCCGAGGTCGACGAGCGCGTCGAACTGCTGCCCGCCGGCGAGCTCGGCGAGATCGTCGTGCGCGGCCACAACGTCTTCACCGAGTACCTGGGCCGCCCCGAGGCGACCGCGCAGGCCCTCGTCGACGGCTGGTTCCGCACCGGCGACCTCGGCACCAAGGACGCCGACGGCTACATCTCCATCGTCGACCGCAAGAAGGACGTCATCATCCGCGGCGGCTTCAACGTGTACCCTCGCGAGGTCGAGGAGGTCCTGATGCGGCACCCGGCCGTCGCCCACGTCGCCGTCATCGGGCTGCCCGACCCCGTGCACGGCGAGGAGGTCTGCGCCGTGGTCGTGCCCAAGGAGGGCGAGAGCGCCGACCCGGACGCCGTCATCGCCTGGTCCAGGGAGCACCTGGCCAAGCACAAGTACCCGCGCCGTGTCGAGATCACCGGCGAACTGCCGCTCGGCCCCAGCATGAAGGTCCTCAAGCGAGAGCTGCGGGACGCGTACCGCTCCGCCTGACCTCCCGGCGCGGTGGCGGAGATCGATGCGGCTAGCATCGGTCTCCGCATGCACGAGATATTCGGGATCACGCCCTGGGGCTTCGCCGCGCTGGCCGTCGCGGCCGTCCTCGTCGGCTTCTCCAAGACCGCCGTCAGCGGCGCCAACACGGTCAGCCTCGCCGTCTTCGCCGCCGTCCTGCCCGCCCGTGAGTCCACGGGCGTGCTGCTGCCCATCCTCATCTGCGGCGACGTCCTCGCCGTGCTCACCTACCGGCGGCACGCCCACTGGCCCACCCTGTGGCGGCTGTTCCCCGCCGTCGCCGTCGGCATGGTCATCGGCACCGTCTTCCTCGGCTTCGCGGGGGACGGCGCCGTGCGCACCAGCATCGGCGCGATCCTGCTCCTGATGGCCGCCGTCACGGTGTGGCGCCGGCGCGCCGCCGAACGGCCCGAACCGGAGGAGACGGCGACCCGCACGGCACGGATCAAGGCCGGCTCGTACGGGGTCCTCGGCGGGTTCACCACGATGGTGGCCAACGCGGGCGGCCCAGTGCTCTCCCTCTACCTGCTCTCCGCGGGCTTCCGGAAGCTGGGATTCCTCGGCACCTCCGCGTGGTTCTTCCTCATCGTGAACTCCGCGAAGGTGCCGTTCAGCGTCGGCCTCGGCCTGATCGACGGGAGGTCCCTGCTGCTCGACGCCGCCCTCGCCGCGTTCGTCGTGCCCGGCGCCCTCATCGGCAAGTGGGCGGTGAACCGCATCAACCAGCGGCTCTTCGAACAACTCGTCCTCGCGGCGACCGTCCTCGGCGGCCTGCAACTCCTGCTGCGCTGAACGGGCCGGGTCCTAGGAGGGGCTGAGGATGCGGGCCGAACCGGGCCGCTGCGGCAGTCCCTGCGCCAGGTCCTCCACGAGCAGCCGCTTCGCGATCGTGTCCACCGCCGTCCGCAGGTCCTCACCCGGCGGCCGGCCCAGGTCCTCCTCCACCCGCGCGCTCAGCCAGTTGCCCCACGCCCGGTTGAACACCTCGGCCTCGCGCCGCCCCGCCGCCGTGTGCGAGAAGTACGAGCCCGTCCGGGTCAGATAGCCCTCGTCGACCATCCGCTGGAACACCGGCACCAGGACCTCGGGCGGCAGCCGCCGCCGGGCCGCGATCATCCCGAGGCTCGCGTGACCGACCATCCGGGTGAAGAACTCCACCTGCATCACCGCCCAGGCCCCCGCCATGTCGAGCCGCGAGTCCGAGGAGTCGAGGATCCGGCGCGCGGTGTCCAGGTCCGCCGACTTCACGATGGAGCTCACCGCCCGCTCCAGGACGCGCTCGGAATCGCTCGTCGTCGGCTGCGCGAAGCCCTCGCCCATGTCCGAGGAGCCCATCCGCGCACTGTCGCGCAGCGCCACCTGCTTCAGGAACAGCGCCACCACGAAACCGATCAGCGCGACCGGCACCGTCCACAGGAACACGGTGTGCAGCGAGTCCGCGTACGCGTCGACGATCGGCCCCTGCGCCGCCGCCGGCAACTGATGCAGCCCCTCCGGGCTCTGCGCCGCCCTGGCCAGCGTCGCCGGATCCACCCCGGTCCCCGCGCGGGCCGCCTCCGCGACGCCTTCCGTGAGGTTCGGCTTGAGGGAGTTCGCGTAGATGGTCCCGAACACGGCGGTGCCGAACGAGCTGCCGAGCGTACGGAAGAAGGTGACGCCGGACGTCGCCGTGCCCAGGTCCGCGTACTCCACGGTGTTCTGCACGGCGATCGTCAGGACCTGCATGCACAGGCCGATCCCGAGCCCCAGCACCAGCATGTACAGCGACGACAGCCAGGTGCTGGTCGACGGATCCATCAGGGACAGCAGATACAGGCCGAGCGCCATCACGAGCGAGCCGACGATCGGGAACAGGCGGTACTGGCCCGTCTTGCTCACCACGTTGCCGGAGAAGATGGACGCGGCCAGCAGACCGATCACCATCGGCAGCGTCCGCACGCCCGAGATCGTGGCCGAGTCCCCGTCCACGTACTGGAGATACGTCGGCAGGAACGTCATCGCGCCCAGCATCGCGAAGCCCACGATGAAGCTCAGCACCGAGCACACCGTGAAGACCGGGTTGCGGAACAGCCGCATCGGCAGCATCGGCTCCGCCGCCCGCGTCTCCACCACGCAGAACAGGCCGAGCGCCACGATGCCGCCCACGAACAGGCCGATGATGACCCCGGAGCCCCACGCGTACTCGTTGCCGCCCCAGCTCGTCGCCAGGATCAGCGCGCTCGCGCCGACCGCCACCAGGGCGATGCCCAGATAGTCGATGACCGGCCGGACCGCCGACTTCACGACCGGGATCGTGCGCGCCGCCGCGATGACGACGACGATCGCGATCGGCACGTTGACGTAGAACGCCCAGCGCCACGTCAGATGGTCGGTGAACAGGCCGCCCAGGAGCGGGCCGACGACCGTGGAGACGCCGAACACGGCGCCGATCGCGCCCTGGTACTTGCCGCGCTCGCGCAGCGGGATCACGTCGGCGATCAGCGCCATCGAGGTGACCATCAGGCCGCCCGCGCCGATGCCCTGCATCGCCCGCCAGGCGATCAGCAGCGACATGTTCGTGGCGAGGCCGCACAGGAACGAGCCCGTGATGAAGACGATCGCCGAGACCTGGAAGACGATCTTGCGGCCGAACAGGTCACCGAACTTGCCGACCAGGACCGTCGCCACGGTCTCGGCGAGCAGATAGGAGGTCACGACCCAGGACATGTGGGCGGCGCCGCCCAGGTCCGAGACCAAGGGGCGGCCCCCCCCGGGCGCCCACAGCAGGGTGAGCGGCGGCGCCCCCCAACCCCCGACACAAATTGGTGAGAACCCGG
>NZ_JBHYTK010000138.1:4540-22390 GCF_042749255.1 Streptomyces sp. NPDC059524
ACCCAGGACAGGTGCTCCAGGCCGCCGAGGTCGCTGACGATGGTGGGCAGCGCGGTCGACACGATCGTCTGGTCCAGGGCGGCCAGCAGCATGCCGAGCATGATCGTGACGAAGACGACGTTGCGGCGGCGCTTGTCCAGACCGGGGGGCTGCGCCGCTTCGGCGGGGGGTGCGGCGGTGTCTGTGGTCACGTTCGCATCGTCACCCGTATGCGGGCTGTGCGCACGCGGGAACGGGCCGCACACCGACACGGCCTCGCGCCTCTACGGGGCGCTCGTGAGACCGGGGGCCTCGGCGGCCGGATCCACCGGGCCACCGGACTCCACCCGGTGCGCCAGGGCGTGGGCCCACTCGATCAGGGCCCGGGTGTTCAGGCGGGCCGGGGGTGTGCCCGGCCAGGACTCCAGGGAGGCCGCGCCCCGGCGGAGCAGGCGCGCGCCTCCCTTCGCGTTGCCCCGCGCCGCGTGGGTGAGACCCACCGCCAGCTGGGCGAGCGCGCGCCACAGGGCCTCCTGCTCCGGCGGGCCGGACTTCCACGCGTCCTCGAACACCTCGTGCGCGTGGAACGGCCGCCCCGCGTCGAGCAGCGCCTGCGCCTCGGCGACCGTCTCCTCCGGAGTGCGCACGACGCCCTCCGGCTGCCGGGCCACCCCGGTGCTGCCGTAGGGGAGCGGTCGGCCCAGGCCGTCCCGCGGCCGGGCGTTGCGCGCCCTGCCCGTCTCGTCCCGGTCCCGGCCGGCGCCGCGCGAAGTGCTCATGTGCCGATTCTCGCCGACCCCGCCCCGAGGACGCCGAACCGGTTTCAAACCAGCCGTGAGCTTGGGGTATTGTTCTGTCTGTCGCCGCCGGAAGGGACCGCCCGGAAGGCAGTGGACATCGGGACGTGGCGCAGCTTGGTAGCGCACTTGACTGGGGGTCAAGGGGTCGCAGGTTCAAATCCTGTCGTCCCGACTCGAAAGAGTCGCTGATGAGGGCCGGTTTCGGAGCAATCCGAAACCGGCCTTCGTCGTTGCGTCGTCCGGCTCAAGAGGGCCGCGCACGCGCGGTGTTGGCGCGTGGCGGGCTCAGTGCAGGATCTTCTCCTTGGCCCGCTCGAACTCGGCGTCGTCGATGTCGCCCCGGGCCCGGATGTCGGAGAGTTTGGCGAGTTGGTCCACCGTGCTGTCGGCTTCCGCCCCGCTGCCCGCGGTCGCGCGGATGTACTCGTCGACGGCCTCCCGGTGGGCGCGGGCGTGCTCCGCCTCGCGCTTGCCCATGCCACGGCCCCGGGCGAGCGTGTAGACGAACACACCGAGGAAGGGGACCACGACCACGAAGACGAGCCAGGCGGTCTTGGCGATCCCGCTGAGCTCGTCGTCCCGGAAGATGTCGCCGATGATCCGGAAGAGCAGGACGATCCACAGGATCCACAGGAAGATCCACATGACCGTCCAGAACGCCCCGAGGACCGGGTAGTCGTAGGCCAGATTCATGTCGTAGCTCCTTCGTCCTCGTCCCCGCCGTCCGGCAGGGGCAGCAGGTGCAGTCCGAAGGCGTCCCCGATGCCGTGCGCCGCGGTCACCACGCGGGCGCTGCCCACCACGGGGGCGATGGCCACGAGGGTGCCCTGGATCCGCGCCGGCGGCACACCGATGTCCTCGGCGGCGCCCAGGTTGAGCAGGTACGAGGCGGGGGCGGCGCCCATCGCCACCAGCGCGGCGATGCGGGTCAGCAGGTAGGTCTCCGGATCGAGGCCGGATTGTTCGTACGCGCCGTCCGTCATCCGCATCAGGGTGTCGAGCACGGGCCGGTCCGGCCCGTCCGGCCGGGTGTCGTCGGTGTCGGGTGCGGTCTGTGCCGCAGGGTCCTCGGCCACGTCGGTTCTCCTCGTCGCTCAGCTGTCCGACCGACTGCTCCTCCACCATCACCGCGTCCGGTCCGGCGCGCCTCACCCCTCACGGGTGACCGGGCTGCCGCGGGCGGCGGCCCGCTCGATCCAGCGGCCGTACCGGTCGGCGAGACCGACGGCCGAGAAGCCGTGGAGCAGGACGCTCAGCGCGACGGTGGCGGCGACCACCTCGGCCAGCAGCCCCACACCGGGGACCCGCTCCTCCAGGACCAGCAGCCCGAGCACCACGGACGCCAGACCGCGCGGCCCGAACCAGCCGATGTACGCCACCGTGGGCAGCCGGAGCCCGCTGCCCGCGAGTGCGAGCGCCACCGGCAGCATCCGGATGACGGTCAGGCTGAGCACGGCGTAGCCGACGACCCTCCAGCTCAGGTCGTCGAGCACCGGTCCGAGAAGCACCGCGCCGAACACCAGGAGGCTCAGTGAGGCCAGGAGTCCGCCGAGCTGCTCGGCGAACGAGGCGGTGTCGCCGGGCCCCTCCCGCTGCCCGGTGGCATCGGCGCCGCCCGGCCGGAAGCGCCGCTCGGCGAGACCGAAGGCGAAACCGGCGATCCAGGCGGAGATGAACCCGCTGCCGTCCACCACGACACCGAGTCCGTACGACACCGCCGCGACGGCCGGGACGAACAGCGGCGCCCACTCCCGCGACACCCACCCCCGGGCCCGTGCCGCCCCCAGCAGCACCCCTCCGGCCGCGCCGGCCAGCGCGCCCAGCACCGTGCTCAGGACGAGCGCCCGCCAGAAGACACCGGCCGCACCCGTCTCGGCGGCGGACGTTCCGGGGATGCCGGCCAGGAAGAGGACGAAGAAGGGCAGCACCATGCCGTCGTTGAGGCCGCTCTCCACATTGAGCCCCTGACGTACGCGCGCCGGGACCTGCGGACTCGTCATGGCGGTCTTGCCGAGGGCCGCGTCCGTCGGGGCCAGGACGGCTCCGACCAGGGCGAGTTCCCACACGGACAGTCCGGGGAGCAGGGGCCAGGCCAGCAGCCAGCCCGCGCCGATGGTCAGCGGCAGCCCGATGCCCAGCAGCCGGCCCGGCAGGAAGCCCCCGGACCGCAGGTCCCGGGGGCGCACGGTCATGGCGTCGGTGAAGAGGATCAGCGCGAGCGCCGACTCGAGCAGGGGCAGGATCGCCCCGGCGTCGTGCTCCAGGTCGATGACGTCGAGCACGGCCGGTCCCAGGAGCACTCCGCAGCCGGTGAACACCATCGCCGACGACACGTGCGTGGGGGCGAGCCTGCGCGAGACCAGTACGTAGGCGGCCGTGACGCCGGCCGCCGCCACACCGATCCACGCGTCACCGCTCACCCCGGCCTCCATCCCTCGGGCTCCCAGGACAGCAGCGCACCGGCCGGTGAACCTCACCCGCCACGGGTGAGTGCTCCCGGCCGTGGCGGGCCCACGCTCGAAGAGACCGAGCCGGCTGCGACAGCGCACGGCAGAGTGAGGAAGAGCCATGGCTACGACGACCCACCAACACTCGGACACGGCCCGGACGGCGGCGAGCGGACTGACCGTGTTCGCCGCCGTCCTGCTGATGATCGCCGGTGTCCTCGACCTGCTCCGCGGGATCATGGCGATCGCGGAGGACGACGTCTACGTCACGACCCCCAACTACATCTTCCAGTTCGACCTGACCGGCTGGGGCTGGATCCAGCTGGTCCTCGGCGTGATCGCCGTCCTCGTGAGCCTGGGCCTCTTCGCCCGCGCCACATGGGCGCGGATCGTCGGCGTGGGCATCGCGGGACTGCTGATCATCGCCAACTTCCTGTCGATCCCGTACTACCCGTTCTGGTCCCTGACCCTGATCGCGCTGTACGCCTTCGTCATCTGGGCGCTGTGCGTGGTGCCGCGGGAACCCTGAGCGGCGTCACAGCAGACGCAGCTCCCGGGCCCGGCGCACGGCCTCACCGCGCCGGGCCGCCGCGAGCTTGCGGTAGATGTTCCGCAGATGGGTCTTGACCGTGTTGACGGACAGGAACAGCTCGGTGGCGATCTCCTCGGTCGACATCATCTGAGCCAGCCGCTCCAGGACCTCGAGCTCGCGGTCGCTGAGCGGCTCCACGACAGGGGCGGGGGCGGACCCGCCCGGTTCCGTCGGGGGTTCCTCGGGGAGCAGGCAGTCCGGGAGCCAGGTGTGCGTCCGGGTCAGTGCGGGCCGGCGGCCGAGGACGGTCCCGAGCCAGGGGCCCGCTTCGAGGAAGGGGCGTCTGAGCCGCTCGGGGCGCGCGAGCGCCAGGGCGCGGGCGACCAAGTGCCCGGCCGTGACGCCGTCGCCCCGCGCACCGGCCACCTCGGCCCGCACCAGCAGCGACCGGACGGTCAGCGCCGGCCCGTGGCCGTCGGGGCCGGGCAGCGCCTCGACGAGAGAGCGTGCCGCGTCGCCGTCGCCCGACGCGAGACGGGCGCGGGCCGCGGCGATCGTGTGTTCCGGCCGCGCGTCCTGGCACCGGGCCAGCACGTTGACGGCGTCCCAGGGACGTCCCCGGGCGAGGTGCGCGGTGGCCGCGGTGACCGCGACCTGGGTGTCCACCCAGGCCGGGGGATCCACGGCGGACGGAGGCTCTTGTACGTCGCCGAGGGCGTGGAGGGCCTCGACCGGGTCCCCTCCGGCGGACAACAGCCGGGAACGCGTCACGGCCAGCCAGGACGCGACGACCGCGTCGTGGGAGGAGGACGGCGGGGACGCTCGGTGCACGTGGGCGCGGGCGGAGGCGAGATCGTCGCGCTCGATGTCGACGGACGCCAGCACCAGAGGCCCCAGGGCGGTCCGGCCGGAGGGCGGGAGGCCGGACCGGTCGCCCTCGGTGATCGCCTGCAGCGCGTGCGCCTCGGCCCGGCCCGGCCAGCCGTCCAGGAACTCGATCAGGGCCAGCCGGCCCAGGCAGTCGTGCCGGAGGGAGGCGGTGGAGGAGGCGCCGGACGCCCGCACCGCGGCGGTCAGCGCCGCTCGGGCCGGCGCGAAGCGGCCCGCCCACAGCTGGGCCGAGCCCAGCGCGGACAGCCGCAGCACCCGTAGCTCGGGATGGGCCGCCAGCCGCTCCGCCACGAGCTCCCGCCCGGCGAGCTCCTCCGCCCGCCGGTCGGCGGACTCGGCCAGGGCCGACGAGCCGAGCTGCCGGCCCGCGAGCACCCGCAGCGTCGCGAGGGTCAGATGGGCGGCCGCCGCGTCGCCCGTCCCGGCGGGAGGCAGCAGCGACTCGGCACGTCCCAGACCGGCGAGCGCCCGCTCGGCGTCGTGCCGGGACAACGCGCAGGCGGCGCGGACGAGCTCGGCGGCCGGACCCGGGGTGTCCGGCGGCATCGCGGCGAACAGCGAGCCGAGACGGTCGGCGTCGGGGCCCGTGAGCAGCCGGCCGATCGCCAGCTCGTGGACGACCCGGCCCGCCGCGAACGCCCAGTCTCCGGCCTCGGCCGCGTGCGGCAGCGCCTCCGTGAGCAGTCCGGCGTCGCTCAGCCAGCGGGCTGCCGTGCGGTGCAGTTCCCGTACCGACCCGGGACGCCCGAGGGACAGGCGCGCCCGGAGCACTTCGGCGAACAGGGGGTGCAGCCGGTACCCGGAGCGGCCCGCCGGCTCGACGAACGCGTTCGCGCGCCGCAGCTGTGCCAGCACGGCGGCGGCGTCGTCCCGTCCGGTCAGGGCGTTCGCCAGGCCGGGACGGATCCGCTCGCAGACGCAGGCCCGCAGCAGGAGGTCCCGGCCCGCGGGGGACTGGGCGTCCAGCACCTCGGACACCAGGTAGTCCGCGACGGTGCCCTGCCACGTCTCGGGCGCTTCCAGCGCGGCCCGCGGGTCCTCGGTCCGCAGCGCGTCGAGGATGCCGAGCCGGAGCCCCGCCGCCCAGCCCCCCGTCCGTCCGGTGAGCGAGCGCGCCGCCTCGTCCGGCAGGGACATGCCGTGCCGGCGCGCGAGTTCGGCGGTCTCCTCGGGCAGGAACGCCAGGTCGGCGGTGCGGAGGTCCGTCATCTCCCCGGCGGCGCGGTACCGGTGCAGGGGCAGCAGCGGCTCGGTGCGGCTGAGGAGGACCAGGCGCAGGCCTCCGCCCGCGTGCCGCAGCACCGAGTCCAGTTCGCCGGCGACCTCCGGCGAGGAGATCCGCTCGCACTCGTCCAGGACGAGGATCACCGGCTCGGTCCGGCTGTTCAGGTACGCCGCGAGCCGGGTCAGGACGGAGTCCTCGGCCTCGCCGGGCCGCTCGGGTCCGGGGAGACCGCCGGACGGGGTCAGACCGTGGTGGCGCAGGGCCGCGAGGACGTAGGTCCAGAAGTTGCCCGGGTCGTTGTCCCCGGACTCGACGGTCAGCCACACCATCGGGCCGGGCGGAGCGCAGGTCCGCGCCCAGTCGGCGACCAGCAGGGTCTTGCCCGCGCCCGCCGGGCCGCTGACCAGCGTCAACCGGTCCGGACCGGCCTGGGCCCGGGTGAGCCGCTCCGTCAGGCGGGTCCTGCGGACGAACGTCGCGGGGACGCGCGGGGTGGCGAACCGGGAGGCGAGCACAGCCTCGCCACTCGGTGTCAGGGCCCCGGCCGCGCCGTCGACGGCGCCGCCGCGGGATGCGTGGGACATGACACTCACCACGTTGGCAGAACCGGCCGCGGAGTCAAGTCGGGCAGCCGCCGTGCCCGGGCGGGGCCGCCCGGGTGCGGGTTCACAGGCGGATGATGACCAGCGCCGTGTCGTCGGTGCTGCCCGTGGGCGGCAGGAGGTCGGCCAGGAGCGCGTCGGCCATCTCCTCAGGGCCGCTGCCGCCGTGCCGGACGAGTGAGTCCGCGAGGCGGGCCAGGCCGACGTCGATGTCCTCGTCACGGCGCTCGATCAGGCCGTCCGAGTACAGGACCAGGACCGCCCCCTCCGTGAAGGCCGTACGGGCCTGGGGCCGGGGTACGTGTTCGGGGCGGGCGCCGAGCGGCGGATCGGTCGCCCGGTCGAGGAAGGTCACCGAGCCGTCGGGGTGGAGCAGCGCGGGCGGCGGGTGGCCCGCGCTGCTGTAGGCGAGGGTGTGGGTGTCCCAGTCGATGTAGACCTTCACCACCGTCGTCGACTGCGCGCCGGGGACGTGCCGGGCGTACAGCCCGAGGGCGTCCAGGGCCCGGGCCGGGCCGTCGGCGACGCGCGCGGCCGCGCTCAGCGCACTGCGCAGCTGCCCCATGACGCAGGCGGCCTCCAGGCCGTGGCCGACGACGTCCCCGACGGCGACCGCGATGCGGTCCCCGTGCAGGTCGACGAGGTCGTACCAGTCGCCGCACACGTTGAGCGCGCCGACGGCGGGCCGGTAGCGCACGGCCGCGCGGTGGTGTCCGACCGGCGTCGGCGCCGGCAGCATCGCGGCCTGGAGGGCCAGCGCGACCTCGCGCTCACGGGCATGGGCCCGGCGCAGCCGCTCGTTGACCTCCTGGAGCTCCCGGGAGCGGGTGTAGAGCTCGGCCTCCAGGACCTCGCCCCGCCGTCCGTCCCCGTCTTCGCCCGTGTCCGCGCCGCGGCCGGCGCGCACGAGTTCGGTGATCTCCTCGACCCGGTGCACGATCAGCGTCACCTCCCCGTCCGCGTCCAGCACGGGGGCGTTGACCGGGCTCCAGTAGTGCTCCACCCAGTGTCCGGGTCGTGCGGAGTCCTCGATGTCGTAGCGCAGCAGGGCCATCGTCTCGCGCTCGCCGGACGTCACCACGCGCAGCATCGACGCCTTGGTCTCCTGCATTCCGGCCGCCGCCGGATCGTTCGGGTTCTCGGGGAAGACGTCGAAGATGTAGCGGCCCAGGAGCTGCTCGCGGGTGCGGCCGACCAGCCGGAGGAAGTCCTCGTTGGCATCGGCGTACACGAGGTCAGGGGTCAGCAGCGCCACCATGCCGGGCAGCGCGCGGAAGACCGCCGCGTAGTCGATCTGCGGGTCCTTCATGTGCTGCCACCTCGGCACGGGCCGTCCATGCGTTGAGATTCCACGATATGAGGGGACGCGCCGTGTCACCTGCCCAGACGTCCGGGAGGAGGCCGGTGCGGCCGTCCCGTCGGCCGTTCACGTGCCCGTACGGACCGCTCAGGGGGCGCGCGTTCCGGGGAATCGCGCCACCATCGAAGAAAGGGCACAAATGTGCCGAAAGAGCGAAGAAAGGGGAAGGCCGTGAGGGTAATGCTGACCGTTCAGATGGACACTGAGCGGGCGAACAAGGCGATCACGGACAACAAGCTCCCCGAGATCATGAAGTCGGCGCTGGAGCGGCTCGCTCCCGAGTCCGCGTACTTCGGGGCCAAGGACGGGATGCGCACCGCCTTCCTCGTGTTCGACCTGAAGGAGCTGTCCGACATCCCCGTCATCTGTGAGCCCTTCTTCCAGGAGATGGGGGCCAAGGTGAACATCATCCCCGTCATGTCCCAGGAGGACCTGCAGGCCGGCCTGAGCAAGCGCGGCGGCTGAACCCGGGCTCCCCGGCGACGCCCGCCGGGGAGCCGAAGAGAACCGGTGCGACGGGGACCGCCGCCTCGCCCGGCGCCGGCGTTCGCCTCAGACGCGGGCGCGCGCGGCCAGCAGGCGGTGGGCGTGCACGGCCAGTTCGGTCTGGAGCCGGGTCATCGGGTCCCGGTCGAAACCGCCTGTGAGGCGCTCGATCTGCTTGAGGCGGTAGCGCAGAGTGTTGTAGTGGATGTGGAGGCGCTCGGCGGCCTCCACCCCGTTGCGGTCCCGGGCCAGGTACACGCCCAGACTGTGCACGAGGCTGCCCTCGTGCGCGGAGTCGTACGCGATCAGCGGCCCCAGGGCCTCCTCGACCAGACGGCGCAGCTCCCGCGCCGGCAACTGGTCCAGCAGCCGGTACACGCCGAGGTCCCGGTGCTCGCACACGAACGTGCCGCCGTACAGTTCACGGCCCAGGGCGAGCGCGGCCTGCGCCTCGCGGTAACTCAGGTGCAGATCCGCGAAGTCCGCCTGCACGCCGCCCGCCCCGACCCGCACCCGCGCCGCGGGCAGCGCCGTCGACACCGCGTCGAACACCGCCCGGCACACGTCCCGCAGCGCCCCGCCCGGCTCGACCAGCAGCGCCAGGCCCGACGGCACGCCCCAGCCGATCGCGCGCGGCCCGACCACGGCCCGCACGAACGGCAGCAACCGCTCCTCGGCCGGCCGCTCGGACGGCGGCGCCGACGCCGACGCGCTCAGCTCCACCAGGACGGCCGCGCGCGGCACGTCCAGCTCCCAGCCCATCGCGGTGGCCCGGCGGGCCGTCTCCGCGGGGTCCTGCGGGCGCCCCGAGACGAGCTCCGTGAGCAGCAGCGCCCGGTAGCGGCGCTCCCGGCCGGCCACCGCCCGCTCCTGCGCCGCGACCATCGCCGCCAGCGTCGCCGCGTGTTCCAGCGCCGCCAACTGGCCCTCCGTGGGCGGCTGCGCACACCACAGCGCGACCCGTCCCGCCGCAACGCCCGCGCCCTGCACCCCGATCGCCCGCTCGGCCGTCGGCGCGCAGTCCTGCGGCGGCCCGCCCGCGCCCGCCAGCAGCGTCCCGTCCGGGCCGAGCACCGCCGCCGGGCAGTCCGCCAACTCGGCCAGCGCCCGCGTCAGTTCCTGGTACGAGCCGTCCCGCAGCGCGGCCGTCGCCAGCCGCTCGTGCACCTCCTGGGTGCGCTCCAGGGTCAGCGCCCGCCGGTTCAGGACCGTGCCGATCACCTCGGCGAGGACATCGTTGAACATCACCTCGCCCGGCAACTCCAGGACCGGGAAACCGAGTTCGTCCGCCGCCCGCAGCAACGGGTCCGGCAGCCGCGGCAGATACGGTCCGATCTTCACGCCGAGCCCAGCCAGTCCGCGCCCGGCCAGTGACGGCACGAGCGCCGTCAGCGCCTCCTCGTCGTCGCGCAGCGCGTACGCCGTCGTCAGGAGCAGTTCGCCGCCGCGCATCCAGCGCACGATGTCCGGTACTTCCATGATGTTCGCGACCCGGATCACCCGGTCCGCGCCCCGGCCGCCCGCCACGAGCCGGGCCCCGGCCAGGCAGGGCAGCCCGAGCGCCTCCGCGACCGTGATCCCGGACGCGGGAGGGCGTCTCGCGGGCGCGGGGGCGGGTGTGAGCGGGGGGACCTCCGCCGCGCTCACCTGGGCCTGGACGTGCACTCGGAAGGCTGGCACGCCCTCCACTATGAGCACCCCCCGAGACGCTGTAAATGCGGATCACGAGGGAAATCGGATGCTTACACGCCGGAAACGGGCGGGCGGCGCGGGCCCTGTCACCGGGCGTCAACGAGGGGCCCCGGCCGCTGGCGTCCGTTGCCCATGACCTGCTGGTCGGGCCGTTCCTATGGTGACCGCCATGCCTGACTCCCTCCCGCTGGGCGCCGTCCCCGCAGCCGTGACCGTCGTGGCGATCGGTGGCAACGCCCTGCTGCGCGGCGGGCCCGGCGCGACCATGGCCGAGCAGTTCGACGCGGCCAGGACGCTGGCCGCGCCGCTCGCCGAACTGGCCGCCGGCGGACGGCGCCTGCTCGTCACGCACGGCAACGGCCCCCAGGTCGGATTCATCCAGCGCCGCTCCGAACTGGCCGCCGCACTCGCGCCCGAACTCCCGCGCCTCGACCTCGACATGTGCGTCGCCGACTCCCAGGGCTCCCTCGGCCACATCCTCGCCACCGCCCTCGGCGCCCGGCTCCGCGCCCGCGGCCTCGGCGACCGCGTCGCCGCGCTGCTCACCCACACCGTCGTCGACCCCGCCGACCCCGCCTTCGCCCACCCCACCAAGCCCATCGGCTCCTTCCACACCGAACAGGAGGCGCGGGAGCTCGCCGCCCGGCACGGCTGGAGCGTCGCCGAGGACGCGGGGCGCGGCTGGCGCCGCGTCGTGCCCTCGCCCGCGCCCCGCCGCGTCGTCGAGGAGGCCGCGCTCACCGCACTCCTCGACCGGGACCAGATCGTCGTCGCGGGCGGCGGTGGAGGCATCCCCGTCGTCGAGGAGCCGGGCGGCGGCTACCGCGGCATCGAGGCCGTCATCGACAAGGACGCCACCTCCGCCCTGCTCGCCGCCCGCCTCGGCGCCGAACTCCTCGTCATCACCACCGGCGTCGACCGCGTCGCCCTCGACCACGGCCTGCCCACCGAACGCCCCGTCGGCCTCCTGACCGCCGCCGAGGCCCGACTCCACCTGGACCAGGGCCAGTTCCCGCCCGGCAGCATGGGCCCCAAGATCGAGGCGGCCCTCGCCTTCCTGCGGACGTCCGGGCCCCGAGCCCGCGTCCTGATCACGTCACCGGTGGCGCTGCCGGAGGCGCTGGCCGGAGCCGGCGGCACCTGGATCCACCCGGGTCCCGCCGCTCCGGCCACCGGCGCCCCCGCACCACCGCCGCCCCTGGACATTCCCGCGCCCGAACGCGTCACCGGCCCCGTACCGACCGCCGCTCAGGGAGATCCTCGATGACCCGTCAGCTCGCCGCACCCGAAGGCCGTCACCACCTGCGCACCACGCCCGAGAACGCCCGCTGGGGGACACTGCCCACGCCCGGCGACCGGGCCGTCCTGACCGTCCGGGACGGGGACACCGTCACCGTCGACTCCGTGTCGCACGAGGGGATCCTGGAGGACCAGGGGCGCGACCCGGTCAGCTTCTTCGGGGCCTACGGCGTCCCCGAGCACGCCGTGCCCGCCGACGCCCGCGACATCGCCGCCTCCGGAATGCCCCGCGACGCGGAGGAGCACGGCCCGCACGTCGTCACCGGCCCGGTCGCCGTCACCGGCGCCGCACCCGGCGACCTCCTCAAGGTCGAGGTCCTCTCCCTGCACCGGCGTACCGACTACGGCATCGTCTCCAGCCGGCACGGCCGCGGCGCCCTGCCCGCCGCCCACCCGGACCCCGCCCACCCCTGCACCGGCGTCACCCGCCGCATGCCCTGCGGCACCGTCTCCACGTACACGACCGTCGAAGTCGACAGCCAGGGACGCGAGTTCGGACTGCTGCCGTACGGGGACCAGGGGCGGCGCGCGCGGTTCCCGCTGCGGCCGTTCATGGGGATCATGGGCGTCACCCCGGCGCACGAGACGCCGCTGAGCACCGTGCCCCCGGGCCGGCACGGCGGCAACCTCGATGTGAAGGTGCTCGACACCGGCAGCGCCCTGTACCTGCCCGTCCAGGTCGAGGGCGCCGGATTCACCACCGGCGACCCGCACTTCGCACAGGGCAACGGCGAGGTCGCCCTCACCGCGTTCGAGGCACCGCTGCGCGCCACGTTCCGGCTCAGCGTCCTCAGCGGCGCGGCCGCCCGCAGGGCCGTCGGCCTGATCGACACCCCGTTCGGCGAGACCGGCACCCACTGGGTCGCCATCGGCCTGAACGAGGACCTGAACCAAGCGATGCGGGACAGCGTCCAGGTCGCCCTGCGCTTCCTCACCACCCGCGTCGGCATGGACCCCGCGAGCGCCTACGCCTATCTGAGCGCGGCCGCCGATCTGGAGGTCTCGCAGGTCGTCGACCAGGTGCAGGGCGTCCACTGCCTGATCCGCAAGTCCGACTTCGGGGACGTCCCGAGCCTCGGCGACGAACCCGCCGAGGCGCCGGAGGTGCGCGCGTGAACCGTCTGCTGCTGCGCCGGGCCCGCGTCGAGGACGCCACCGGCCTCTCCGACATCCTCGTCACCGACGGCCGGATCGCATCCGTGGGGCCGACCGGACCCGGAGGGCCCGACGCGGAAGGCCCGCACGTCGTCGACTGCGCCGGACGCGTCGTCCTGCCCGGATTCGTCGAGGCGCACATCCACCCCGACAAGGCCTACCTCGACGGACGGCGCGCCCCGCGCGGCCCCGCCCTCGCCGACGCCATCGCCGTCACCCTCGAACTCAAGCGGGAGTTCACCCACGAGGACGTCACGGCCCGCTCCCGGCGGGCCGTCGAGGCCGCGATCCGGTCCGGCACCACCACCCTGCGCGCCCACCCCGACGTCGACCACGTGCAGGGCCTCCTCGGCGTCGAAGTGCTGCTCGAACTGCGCGAGGAGTACCGGGAGTTCATCGACATCCAGATCGTCGCCTTCCCCCAGGAGGGCATCTGGCGCTCGCCCGGCACCGAACAGCTCCTGCGCCGCGCGCTCGCCGCCGGCGCCGACGTGGTCGGCGGCTGCGC
The DNA here is from genome assembly GCF_042749255.1 of Streptomyces sp. NPDC059524. Classification (NCBI taxonomy): domain Bacteria; kingdom Bacillati; phylum Actinomycetota; class Actinomycetes; order Kitasatosporales; family Streptomycetaceae; genus Streptomyces; species Streptomyces sp. NPDC059524. The sequence continues at coordinate 17,517 of NZ_JBHYTK010000138.1, forward strand.
CTACCAGGAGGACTCCGTGGAGCTGTGCCGCCGCCACGTCGACCTCGTGCTCGACCTCGCCGCCGAACACGGCGTCCCCGCCGACCTGCACGCCGACTTCGCCGACGACGCGAGCGACACCCGCTACGCCATGGCCGAGTACGTCGCCGACGCCACCCGCGCCCGCGACCTCGGCGGCCGGGTCGCCCTCGGCCACATGACCTCGCTCGCCGCCCGCCCCGGACCCGAGCGGGCCAAGGTCCTGGGCGCGCTCGCCGACGCCGGCGTCGCCGTCGTCCCGCTGCCGGCCACCGACCTCCACCTCGGCGGCCGCACCGACCGCCATCCCGTGCGCCGCGGCATCGCCCCCGTACGCGAACTGTGGGAGGCCGGGGTCCTCACCGCCACCGCCTCCAACAACCTCCGCAACGCGTTCACGCCGTACGGCACCGGCGACCTGCTCGACATCGCGCTGCTCCTCGCCCAGACCGGGCACCTGCACGGACCGGCCGATCTGCGCCGGGTCCTGCGCATGGTGACCCACGACGCCGCCCGCGTCGTCGGGATCGCCGACACCTACGGCGTCCGCGCGGGCGCCGCCGCCGATCTCGTCGTGCTCGACACCACCCGCTACGACGACATCGTCCTGGACCGCCCCGACCGCGCCTACGTGATCAAGGCAGGCCGCGTCGTGGCGCGCACCACCCGAACCCGCACGCTGATCGACCCGCCCACCGCACCGCCCGGCCCTCCGGGGCCCTGATCCCAGCGAAGTGGAGCCCGTCATGCGTGAACGCGTACCGCACGAGATCGTCGCGTCGATCCTGGCCGCCACCACCGCCTTCGTCGGCGGCACCGCACTGCACCTGCCGCCCTGGGCGATCTTCGTCCCCTGGGCGGCGATGTTCCTGATGGGCGGCCCCAGCATGGAAGGGGCGAAGAAGCTCTGGCCGGCGATGGTGGCCGGATCGAGCTTCGCCCTCGTCATCGTGCTCGTCGAGCAGCGGGCGGGGACGGCCCTCGGAGAGGGGCAGTTCGCCCGCAACCTGATGCAGGCCCTGGTGATCCTCGTCGTGAACTCGGCCCTCATGTACACGGGCCGCACGAAGCTCTTCACGCTCATCCCCGGCATGTTCTTCGGCTTCGCCTGCTACTTCGCCACGTTCTTCGGCGGCTTCGGCTACGACCCGGGCAACCCGTGGGCGGCCTGGGTGTGCGTCGTCGCCATGAACGCCCTCGGCCCCGTCTACGCCTACCTCTCGATGAAGCTGACCTTCCCGGTCGCGCAGATGCCGGACCTGCCCGCGGCGGCCGGCCGCACGGAGGGGCCGGGCGGCGAGGCCGGCCCGCGGGAGACGGCTCAGGCGGCGGAGAGCGCGGAGACGGCCGCCGCGGACGCCGGGCAGGCCGCGGTCCGGCCCGAGACTCCCTGATCCGCTCCCCACCCGATGGCCAGGAGGCCCTGGGCGCGGGGCGGCGCCCAGGACACTCCGGCCGTCAGCCGCGGCGGACGGCCCCGCACGCGCCGCCGCCCCGGTGACGTCCTCGCCGTCGGCTCACACCGACGGTGCCCGCTCTCGGCCGTTCTCCGGGCCGTGCTCCGGTTCCGGTCCCGGTCCCTGTTCCGGTTCCGGAAACGCCCGCAGTGCCCCGGTGAAGCACTCCATCGGGGCGTGCGTGAGGCCCGCGCCGATCTGGCCGATGCCCGGCTCCCGGTGCGCGATCCCGGTCGTGATCACCGGTTCGATGCCGGTGTCCACCACGGCGCGTACGTCGATCCCGAGCGGGCTCCCCTCGAAGTCGAGCCCCGGCAGCCGCAGTTCACGGTGGCGGCCCACCGTGATCCGGCCCATCCGCACGCTCGTCGCCCGGGCCCCGCGCGGCGTCCCGCCGACGAAACCGACGATGGCCGGCGCCGCCGCGAGCGCGAAGCCGCCGAGCCCGTACACCTCCGTCACCGCGCTGTCCCCGATGTCCGGGTTGGCGTCCGAGGGCCCGTAGCCGGCGAAGTACAGGCCCTCGACGACCGCCGCCGGTGCCGTGTGCCAGGCGGAACCGCCGCCGCTGACCCGGATGCCGACCTCCACGCCGTTGCGCGCGAACGCCGTCACCAGCGTCGAGTGCGGCACGCCGTGCCCGGCGAGCGTCGCCGTCTTGGCCGCCGCCATCGAGAAGTTGAGGAACCAGTACGTGTTGTCCTGGAGGAAGTCCAGCGCCTCCACGCCGCCGAGGTCCGCCTGCCGGGCGAGCGCCGGGGCCATGGCCCGCAGCAGCAGGGCGCTGGCCGCCGTGTTCCGGCTGTGGCACTCGTCGCCCATCTGGAGCGCCTGCGCGGTCAGCGAGCGCAGGTCGACCGGCTCGGGCAGCGAGTGCAGCGCCGCCTTCAGGCTCGGCGCGAGCCGCTCGCCCATCCAGCGCAGCCGCGCCAGGACGTCGTCGCCCAGCGCCCCGTAGCGCAGACAGCGCCCGGCGCCCTCGTTCAGATTGCTGTACGCGCGCCGGCCGGTGCCCGCGTCCTCCACGACGAGCAGCGGCATCGACGGCGAGACGATGCCCGCCATCGGCCCGACCGCGTCGTGGTCGTGGCAGGGCGCGAACGCGATGCCCCCGGACGCGGCGAGCCGCTCCGCCGCCTCCGGCGTGTCCGCCCAGCCCTCCAGCAGGGCCGCGCCCACCACCGCGGCGCGCATCGGCCCGCACATGCGCTCCCAAGCGATCGGCGGCCCCGCGTGCAGCAGCACCCGCTCCGGCCCCGCCAGCACGGGCAGCGCCTCACGCGCCGTCACGACGTCCGTCCACAGCGGCCGTACGTCCAGGACGCGGCGCAGCGCCTCCTCGTTGGCGGCGTCGACGAGGGGGTGCGCCGTCAGCCGGGCGAGCTTCGCACCCAGCGCGGGGTCGGCCCCGGCGGGCGGCCGCCAGTCGAGCGGCGTGACACGGGCGCCCGCCGCGCGGGGCGCCGCACCGAAGGAGTCCAGCCCCACGGTCACGACGTGCGGGTCCGCTCCGAGCAGCGATGCGGTCATCGGTTCCTCCGGTCGGACGGCGTGCCGCAGGGCACGGGGGCGAACGCGGCGGCGAGGGCGTCGGCCGCCGTCGTACTGCTGTCGAGGACGGTGACGCCCACGTCGCGCAGGGCTCGCACCTGCCCGTCGAGGCCCTGCGGATCGTCCGGGGTGCCGACCACGAACGCCACGATGTGCGGCAACCGCGCACCGGAGACCGCGCGTTCCTGAGTGACGACGTCTGCCACCGCGCCCGCCGGGTCCGCGCCGGCCCCGTACCCGAGGACGACGTCCACGACCACCACGGCCGTCGACGGGTCGCGCAGCGCAGCCGCCAGCCACGGGGCGCGGACCGCGGGGTCGATCATCGGGTGCGGGCGCCCGGCCGTGAACAGGTCGTCGCCGAGGTCGAGGACGACATGGGAGCCGGGCATCCGGGGCGCCTCGCCCGGCGCGGGCGGCCGCGCGTCCGTGTCCGCCTTGACCCCGGCGGCCTCCAGGCGCAGCCGTGCCTCGTACGCGAACGTGCCGCCCGCGTACAGGGCCCGCAGCAGGCGCCGTTCACCGGCCGGTGGGGAGAGGGGAGCCGGGACGGGCGCGGGACCGTCGAGACCGGCGGCGATCCGGGCCGCGTCGCGCAGACTGCCCGCCATGCTGACGCCGGGCGGCGCGTCGGGCGCACCGCCCAGGAACGCGGCGACGACGGGCTTGCCGGTGCGGGCCGCGTGCGCGAGGACCGCGCGGGCCACACCGGGAGCGGGCGGCTTCGAGACCAGGACGATCGTCTCCGTCGCGGGATCGGCGGTGAGCACGTCGAGCGCGTCGCGCATGCACGCGCCGCCGACCTCCTCCGACAGGTCCCGCCCGCCCACGCCGATGATCTGGCTGACGCCGGTCCCGTACGCCTGGAGCAGCGTCGACACCTGCTGAAGTCCCGTGCCGGACGCGCCGATCAGACCGACCGGTCCGCGCCGCACCGCGTTCGCGAAGCCGAGAGGGATCCCGTCGAGCACGGCCGTGCCGCAGTCGGGCCCCATCATCAGCAGGCCGCGCGCGTGCGCCTCGCGCTTGAGCGCGACCTCGTCCGCGACGGGCACGTTGTCGCTGAACACGAAGGCGTGCATGCCCAGGCGGAGCGCCTTGAGCGCCTCGGCCGCCGCGTACGCGCCGGGCGTCGATATGACGGCCAGACGCGGGGTGCCCGGCACCGTGGCGAGGGAGCGGTGCGGCTCGTCCTCGCCCTCGCGGGCCCCCGCACCTCCTGCGCCGTGCGCGTCGTCCGGGCGGCCCTGTGCCAGCAGCCGGTCGGCCTCCTCGACGGCCCGGGGCACGGCGTCGGGCGGGCAGCGCAGCGCGATCAGCAGGTCGTTGGGGCGGGCCGCGGCGCCCTCGGCGGCGAGCAGCCCGGCCGCCTCCACCTGCTGCCGGTTGGCGGGCGTGGCCATCACCAGACCGGCCGCCGCGATCCCGGGCAGCCCGGTCAGCGCGCTCGCGATGCGCATCAGCGCGACGGAGTCGACGTAGGTGTCGGCGCGGACGAGATTGTGGACATCCGGCGCGCACGCCGGGGCTTCGGGGGGTGTCATCTGTGCGGGTTCGACCATGCTGCCGACCGTAGGCCGGGCCCCCCGGGGCCTGTCTTGGTCGCGGCCTGCCACATCGCGGCCGGAAGGCTCGGTACCGGCTGACAATGACGGCCCGGGACCTGGAGAAATCCGGATGCCCGCGGCCGGTACGGGCCCTAGGGCCTTTCTTTCGGATCAGGCTGGGCTCGCGGGGCGTGGCACGCGCATCTGCGGCGTTGTCGTCGGTTGCCAACGCTCCGCGTTGTCGCCCTCCTCCGCCTTGCAGCTGCACGCACCACGCCCCGCTCCCTGATCCAGCCTGATC
>NZ_JBHYTK010000139.1:0-683 GCF_042749255.1 Streptomyces sp. NPDC059524
CTGACGGGGCGCACCCGGGGCCAGGCCGACACCCCCGGCCGACCTGGCCCCGGCCCTGCTCCCACCCTCCCGCCCCCTCCGGGGGGCGTCGGCCCGGCACCCGGCCCTCGGGCAGACCCTTGGGACAGCACTCCAGCTCCAGCCTGGGGCCATACGTCGCCCAGGGCTCGGCCATTGCGCGATGACGACGAGTCTGCGCTGGAGCGCCGCCGCCGTAGGGGCTGACAAGCATCGCCGAATGCCCCACCGCGACGATTGATCGCGCCCACGCGGCGCGGCCGCACATCGGTACAGCCTCGCGCCCCTGAAGGGGCGCACCCGGCGCCAGGCCGACACCCCCGGCCGGCCTGGCCCCGGCCCTGCTCCCACCCTCCCGCCCCCTCCGGGGGCGTCGGCCCGGCACCCGGCCCTCGGGCAGAACCCCTGCGCGGGGGATCTCGGATTGAGCCGGCACTCCAACTCCAGCTGTGGGCCACAAGTCGCCCTGGTCTTGGCCAGCACAGCGTCCATGCCGCGATGACAACGTGCCTGCGCTGGAGCGCCGCCGCCGTAGGGGCTGACGAGCGTCGCCGGTGCCGCACCGCCATGGCTGATCGCGCCCACGCGGCGCAGCCGCGCATCGGTACAGCCTCGCGCCACCACCAGGGCGACCCCACGTCACCCCCCGGCGGGCCCCCCGCGCC
>NZ_JBHYTK010000139.1:693-21652 GCF_042749255.1 Streptomyces sp. NPDC059524
TCCGGCGGGGGGCGGGGGCCCCCCCGCCCTGGCGGCGCCCGCCCCCGGGGCGCGCGCGCGCTGCGCTACACCCCCGCGGCCGGGGGGGGCCCCACCCCGGGCCCCCGGCGGGGAGCACCCGGCGCCGGGCCGACGCCCCCGGAGGGGGCGGGTGGGTGGGAGAGGGGCCGGGCCAAGGAGAGGGCACAGGTGCCGGCCACGCCTCAGTCCCCGGGCACATGGCAACAGCTCCGCACCCGGCGAGGGGCTCGGCCCAGACGGAAGGGCGCAGGTGCCGGCCACGCCTCAGCCCCCGGGCGCATGACCGCAGCCCCGCACCCAGCCAGGGGCCGGCCCAAAGGGAAGGGCGCAGGTGCCAGCCACGCCTCAGCCCCCGGGCACATGGGTGCCGGCCACGCCTCAGTCCCCGGGCACATGGCTACAGCTCCGCACCCGGCGAGGGGCTGGGCACAGAGGGGAGGGCGCAGGTACCGGCCACTCCTCAGCCCCCGCCACGGGCACATAACCACCGCCCCGCACCCGGCCAGGGGCCGGGCCAGCGGAGGGGTGGCCGTGGCTCGGTGCTGGGCACGTGGTCGCGGCTCCGGGGGGAGGGCACGGGTGGTGGGCGGTCTCGGCCGTGGGCGTGTGGGGGCGGATGCGTGGTGGCGGGCGGGTGGGCAGGCGGGAGGCCCGGTGCCTTGGGGCGCCGGGCCTTCCTTTGGGGGAGGTGGGGTCAGCCGACTCGTTCGGGGGTCGCGGTCGCGGACGGCGCCGCGGGGGCTTCCGGGGCCGCGGGGGCGTCGGGGGTCGCGGGGGACTCGGTGGACTCGGCGGGTGGGGCGATCACTCCGCGGCGGAAGCCGAAGAGGCCGTTCAGGACGGAGAGGGCCAGGAAGACGAAGAGGACCAGGAACGCGGACTGGAGGCCGTGGACGAGGGCGACGTTGGGGCTCGCACCTTCCGCCGCCTGGGAGGCGACCCGGTTGTTGAGCACGGTGACGGCGATCGCGATGCCGAACGCGGCACCGATCTGCGTGGAGGCGTTGAGGAGGGCGGACGTGGTGCCCGCGTCCTCGTCGGTGGCCTCGGACGTACCGACGACCGGCGTCGGGATGAGGCAGCAGACGAGGCCGACGCCGAACAGCGCGGTGACCGGCAGCAGGAAGCTCCAGTAGCCGCTGTGCACGGGCATGCGGGTCAGCATGAAGACACAGCCGGCGAGCGCCACCGTGCCGAGCAGGTACATGGAGCGCGGTCCGGTCTTGCCGATCATCTGGGAGGCGACCGGCGCGAGGGTCATGAGGGCGATGCTGACGGGCAGGTAGGCGAGGCCGGTCTGCAGCGGGCTGTAGTCGAGGACGCCCTGCATCCACAGCGGCAGCAGGAAGAAGATCGGCATCATCATGGCGGCGGTGAGGAACTCGCCGAGGCTGCCCGCCACCACGGACCGCGAGCGGAACAGCCGCAGCGGCACGAGCGGCGCCGCGCTGCGCTGCTCGACGAGCACGAAGGCGACGAGCAGGGCGACGGCGACGACGAGGGACCCGTAGGTGCGCCAGTCTCCCCAGCCGTGGTCGCTGCTGGTCACGATGCCGTAGACGAGGAGCAGAAGGCCGCCGGTCGCGGTGACGGCGCCGGCCAGGTCCTTGGGCGGGCGGTTGCCGCCGGGGCGGGGCAGCTTGATGAGGGCGAGCGCGCCGGCGCCGATGAGCAGGCCGACGGGCACGTTGATCCAGAACGCCCACCGCCAGTCGGCGTTGACGATCGCGCCGCCGAGGATCGTGCCGATGCTCGCGCCGATGCCGATGACCGCGCCCCACACACCGAACGCCTTGGCGCGTTCCTTCGGGTCGGGGAAGACCGTCACGAGGATCGACAGGGAGGCGGGCGAGAGGGCGGCGGCGCCGATGCCCTGGAGGGCGCGGGCGGTGAGCAGCGCGCTCTCGGAGTCGGCGAGGCCCGCGCCGAGCGAGGCCAGCGTGAAGAGGGTCAGGCCGGCCATGAAGACGACGCGGCGTCCGACGACGTCGGCCAGGCGCCCGCCGAGCAGCAGCAGTCCGCCGAAGAGGAGGACGTAGATGTTCATGACCCACTGCAGCCCGGTCGTGGACAGGCCGATGGCTTCCTTGAGCCGCGGGCCCATCACGTTGACCACGGACGAGTCGATGGCGATGACGAACTGGGCAAGTGAGATGACTCCGAGCACCCACCAGCGCCGGGGGTCCGGCGGAGCGGTTGCGGCCGAGTCGGTGTTCATGGGGTCTCCTCGCAGGCCGGGCCGGAGAGCCGGCGGCGACTGTGGGTACTGGGGATGGGCTGTGTGCCCGTACGTCGCAGCAGGCTGCACCCGACCCCTTGTGCCGCTCTGAAGCCGGGGCTCCGGACGGGGTGCGGGCAGCGGCGCGGGGCGCGGTGCAAGGCGCCCTTTAGGCCGGCCCGCCACGGTGACGCCGTCGGTTCAGCGGAAGGAAGGGGAAGCCATGGCTGCGGGATTGTCCGCGCAGGTGTGCGTCGTCGGGGGCGGTCCGGCCGGTCTGACGCTCGCCCTGGAACTGGCCCGGCGCGGTGTCGAGGTCGTGGTGGTCGAGCAGAGCGCCCACTTCGACCGGTCGTTCCGCGGCGAGTCCATCTCACCCGACTCGGTGTGGCTGCTGAAGCAGCTCGGGGTGCTCGACAAGGTCGAGGACCAGACGCTGGTGACGCGCCGGATGGAGATCACGGACGCGGGGCACACGGTGCTGTCCGCGGACTTCTCGGTGTTCGACCAGCCGTGCCCGTACCCGATGGAGCTGCCGCAGCCGCCGCTGCTCGACGCGCTCGCCGAGGCCGGCTCGGCGCTGCCCTCGTTCCGGATGCTGCGCCGCACGAAGGCGTCCCGGCTGCTGACCGAGGGCAACCGGGTGACCGGTGTGGTGGCCCAACTGCCGGACGGGCCGGTCGAGATCAGGGCGTCCCTGACGGTGGCGGCCGACGGCCGGTTCAGCAAGATCCGGGAGATGGCCGGGATCAACTACACGAAGATCCCGCTGGAGCGGGACTTCGTCTGGTTCAAGGCGCCGATGCCTAAGGAGTGGGATCTGCACACCTACCGGGTGCGGATCCTCGGCGACCGGCACGGCCTGTTCATCCCGACGGTGCCGGACCTGGTGCGCATCGGGTTCAACATTCCCAAGGGCGGTCTGCGCGAGCTGCGCGCCCAGGGCATCGGGGCGCTGCACGCGCGGATCGACGAGCTGGCGCCGCAGGCGGGTCCGGGCGTGCGCGAGCACGTCACCAGCTGGTCGGACACCTCGATGCTGGACATCTTCACGACGGTCGTCCCGCAGTGGTGGCGGCCGGGCGTCGCCCTGATCGGGGACGCCGCGCACACCCTGACGCCGGTCCTCGGCCAGGGCGTCAACCACGCGATCATCGACGCGGTGACGCTGGCGCCGCTGGTGACCCGGGCGCTCGCCGCGGGCGGTCCGACGGACACCCGGCTCGACCGGGCGTGCGCCGCGTTCCAGAGCGCCCGCGAGGAGTCCGTCGCCACGGCGCGCGGGCTGCAGCTGCGCCAGGAGAAGGCGTTCGCGCTGTCCTCGCCGGTCGCCGCCGCGCTGCGCCGCACCGCCTACCGGGCGGTGTCCTCCAGCGATCTCCTCAAGCGCCGCATCCTGTCCGGCGTCTACTACCAGCTCCAGCAGGCGGTGCGCGACGGCCGCACCCGGCTCGAGCTCGCCGACCGCACCGTCTCCCCGTCTCCCGCAGGCACCCCCACTGGAGGGCAGCACCGATGACCGAGCAGCTCGAGAAGCCGGCGCAGGCCGAGTCCGGGGAGGTGCTCGGCTATCCGTTCGCGCGGGCCTCCGCGCTGGAGCCCTGCCCGCACTACGCCCGGCTGCGCGCCGAGTCCCCCGTGCAGCGGGTCCGGATGCCGAGCGGCGATCCGGCGTACCTGGTGACGACGTACGAGGACGTGCGCACGGTCCTGTCGGACGCCCGTTTCAGCCGGGCCGCGACCACGAACCCGGACGCGCCGCGCATGGGCAAGGCGACGCAGAACTTCCGCAGCCTGCTGAACATGGACGCGCCGGAGCACACGCGGGTCCGCAAGCTGGTGTCGCGGGAGTTCACGGTGCGCCGGGTCAACGATCTGCGGCCGCGCATCCAGGCGCACACCGACGCGTTCCTGGACGCGATGGAGGCGTCCGGTTCGCCCGCGGACCTGATTCCGGCGCTGGCGTTCCCGCTGCCGGTGACCATGATCTGTGAGCTGCTCGGGGTGCCGTTCGAGGACCGGGAGAAGTTCGGTGCCTGGTCGGCGGCGTTCCTGGCGACGGCGTCGCTGCCCGCCGAGGAGGTGCTGGCCGCGCAGGTGGCGCTGCGCGACTACCTGGCCGAGCAGGTGGCCCGCAAGCGGGCGCACCCGGGCACCGACCTGCTGTCGGCGCTGGTGTCGATCCATGACACGGACGAGGGGCGCCTGGACGAACAGGAGTTGATCTTCCTGGGGATCTCGCTGCTCGTCGCCGGGCACGAGACGACCGTCAACCAGATCGGCAACAGTGTTCTCGCACTGCTCACCCACCCCGAGGAGCTCGCCGCCGTGCGCGAGGACCCGGAGCGGATCGGGCGGGCCACGGAGGAGCTGCTGCGGATGTACCCGCCGGGCGACGAGGCGCTGCTGCGGATCGCCCTGGAGGACGTGGAGCTGAGCGGCACGGTGGTGCCGGCGGGCAGCGCGGTGCTGCCCTCGCTCGGCTCCGCGAACCGGGACGCCTGCCAGTTCGCGGGCGCCGACACGCTGGACATCGGCCGTGAGGTCAACCCCCATCTGACCTTCGGCCAGGGCACCCACTACTGCCTGGGTTCGGGCCTGGCCCGCGCCGAGCTGCAGATCGCGGTCGGCACGCTGCTGCGCCGCTTCCCGACGCTGCGCCTGGCGGTGGACGTGAGTGAACTGCCGCGTCCGGAGGGAAGGTTGGTGCACGGGGTGTCCAGTCTTCCGGTCGCCTGGTGAGCGGCACCGCCGTCACCCCCCACATGTGCGTCTGACGGCGCACCCACGAGAGAGAGCAGGATGCGGATGACCACGGGACTCGGCTACCACCCGGCCATGCTCGGACTCAGGTTCGTGCTGGAGGTGACGGCACTGGTCTGCTTCGGGTACTGGGCCTGGAAGGTCAGCCCGGGCGCGCTGCGGTACGTCGCGGTGGTCGCGGTGCCGCTCCTGGTGGCCGTCGCCTGGGGCGTGTTCGCGACCCCGGGCGACGAGTCGCGCAGCGGCGACGCGGTCGTCGCGACGGCGGGAGGACTGCGGCTCCTCCTCGAACTCGCCGTGTTCTTCGGGGGCGCGGCCGCGCTGTACGCGGCCGGCGCCACCGTCCCCGCCGTGGTCCTCACCGCGGTCCTGATCGCCTACCACGCCGCGTCCTTCGACCGGATCGCCTGGCTGCTGCGTCACTGAGTGACGCGGCGGCACGGGGCGGCGCCGGTCCGCGCTGACAGGAGAAGACAGACGTGACCCAAGCAGTGACGACCGACGAGGTGACCCGCCTCGGGCCGCTGGAGCGACTGCGGGCGCTGCACCAGGAGGGCCGGATCGCCGAGCGGTATCCGGCGGTCGGCCCGCTCCTGGCGGAACTGGCCGTCCCGGACCCGGACTTCGCGGCGCTGGCGCGCGCCGGGCGGCTCCTCGCCCGCGTCTCCCCCGAGGAGATCGCCGAGCACCACCCGCAGGCCGCCCCGATCCGGGTCGCGGTGACCGGGCACGGCATGCTCGACGCGCTGACCCCGGCGCTGACCGCTCAGTTTGCCCGGCACGGGATCCCGCTGCGGATCAACGAGCCGGAGTACGACGCCTGGCTGCGCGACCTCCAGGACCCGTCGAGCGAGCTGTACCCGCCGGGCACCGATCTCGCGCTGTGCGTCCTGGACGCCCAGATCGTCTTCGACGAGCTGCCGGTGCCGTGGTCGGCGGCGGACGCGGCGGCGGCCCTCGACGCCAAGCTGGAGCAGCTGTCGGCGCTGGTCGCCCGCTACAGCGAGCACGGTCCGGGCACGCTGGTGCTCAACACGCTGCCGCTGCTCGCCGCGCACACCCGGCAGCTGGTGGACCACGCGAGCCGGGCCGAACTGTCGGCGCGCTGGCGGGAGTTCAACGCGGCCCTGCTGCGGCTGACCGCCGGCCACCCGCGTCTGCACGTGGTGGACCTGGACGTGCTGGTCGCCGAGTCGGGGCCGGTGCGCGACACCCGGCTCGCCACGTACGCGAAGGTGCACCTGGGCGAGGACCTCCTCGGCCGGTACGCCCGCGAGGTCGGTCATCTGGGCCGCACGCTGCGCGGGCGCGCCAAGAAGGTGCTCGTGGTGGACCTCGACAACACCCTGTGGGACGGCATCCTCGGTGACGACGGCCCCGACGGGATCGCGGCGGCCACGACCTACCGGGGCGAGGCGTTCGGCAAGTTCCAGAAGACCGTCAAGCAGATCGGCGCGCAGGGCGTGCTGCTCGCGGTGAGCAGCAAGAACGACCAGGAGCCGGTGCTGTCCGTGCTGCGCGACCACCCCGACATGGTGCTGCGCGAGGGCGACTTCACCCGGGTGAACGCGAACTGGGACCCCAAGGACGGCAATCTGCGGGACATCGCGGCCCGGCTCAATCTGGGCGTGGACAGCTTCGTGTTCGCCGACGACTCGCCGTTCGAGTGCGGTCTGGTGGCGTCCTCGCTTCCGGAGGTCGCCGTGGTGCGGCTCGACGAGGAGCCGGCGCTGCACGTGGACCGGCTCCTCGCGGACGGCTGGTTCGACGTGCGGGCGCTGACCGCGGAGGACCGGCGGCGGGCCGAGCAGTACCGCTCGGAGGCGGACCGGCAGGACCTGCAGGAGTCGTCCGGGTCGATGGAGGAGTATCTGCGGGCGCTGGACATCCGGCTCGAGATCTCCCGGGTGCGGGACCACGAGGTGGCCCGGGTCGCGCAGATCACCCAGCGCACCAACCAGTTCAACCTGACGACGCTGCGGCTCCAGCAGGCCGAGGTGCAGGGCCGCCGCGAGGACCCCGGACATCTGGTGCTCTCGGTGCGCTCGCGCGACCGGTTCGGGGACAACGGCGTGGTCGGGGCGGTCTTCGCACACCGCGAGGGCACGGTGCTGCACCTGGACAACCTGCTGCTCAGCTGCCGGGTCTTCGCCCGCGGCATCGAGCAGGCCACCGTGTCGACGCTGCTCGCGCACGCCCGGGACACCGGGGCGAGTGCCGTGCACGCCCGCTACCGGCCGACCGCGAAGAACCACCGGGTGCGCGACTTCTACCCCTCGCTCGGTTTCGCGACGACCGCCGAATCGGCGGACGGGGAACGGGAGTTCGCGCACGACCTGACCGGGATCGAACCGATACCCGGGCATCTGGCACTGGACGTCGAGCTCGGCGCCGAGCTCGCTGAGGGGCAGCCGTCATGACTTCTCTGTTCGACAGCACCACCATGGCAGGACTGTCGCTGCCCAACCGTCTCGCGATGGCGCCGATGAACCGGGGCCGGGTCGACGACGAGGGCGTGCCGAGCCCGCTGATGGCCACGTACTACGCGCAGCGCGCCTCGGCGGGGCTGCTGATCTCCGACTCCTCGTATCCGGCCCCGCTGGGGCGCGGCTACCGGATGCCCGGCATGTGCACCCCCGACCACGTCGAGGGCTGGCGGCGGGTGACCCGGGCGGTGCACCTGGGCGGCGGGCGGATCTTCGTGCAGTTGCAGCACGCGGGCCGGATCAGTCATCCCGATCTGCTGGACGGGGAGCTGCCGATCGCCCCGTCGGCGGTGCGGCCGCCGGACGCCGTCCTGGAGTACGAGGGGCGCAAGCCGTTCGAGGTGCCGCGGGCGCTGACCACCGAGGGCGTCGAGGAGGTGGTGCGCGAGTTCGCGGAGGCGGCCCGCCGGGCGGTGCTGGCCGGCGCCGACGGCGTCGAACTCCAGGGTGCCAACGGCTACTTGCTGCACCAGTTCATGGGCGTCAACACCAATCTGCGCACCGACCGGTACGGCGGCTCGGCGGCCGCGCGGGCCCGGATGGCGATCGAGACGGCGACCGCGTGCGCGCAGGCGGTGGGCGCGCACCGCGTCGGGATCCGCCTCTCCCCCGGCAACATCTTCAACGACATGGACGAGGGCGACACCCCGGCCCTGTACGAGGCGCTGCTGCCGGCGCTGGCCCGGCTCGGGCTCGCGTACGTGCACGTCGTGGAGAACGGGGACCGCGAGTACACGCGGCTGCTGCGCAAGCTGTGGCCGTACACGATGATCGTCAGCCCGCGGCACGGGCCGATGGTGCATCCGACGACGGGCCGGTTCGCCGAGCCCGTGGGGCTCGCGGCGGCCCGTGAGGTGCTCGACGAGCAGCTCGCGGACCTGGTCTCGTTCGGCCGGCACTTCATCGCCAACCCGGACCTGCCGCGCCGCCTGGCGGAGGGTGCCCCGCTCAACGAGGTGGACCCGGCGACCCTGTACCCCGGCCACGCGGCCGGCTACACGGACTACCCCGCCCTCCCCTGACCCCGCGCACCCGCCGCACACTCCTGGCGCCCGCCCTTCCCCCGGGGCGGGCGCCAGGTCGCTTTCGCGGCGCCTACGCGGTCTTCCCGGCCCCCGATTCGACGCGGGTGCGCAGGGCCTCGTTCAGGTCGATGAAGCGGCCCACGGTCTCCCGTACGACCTTCTGTGTGAACGGGACGAGGAGGCCGGCGAAGGTCTCGGACTGGACGAGGAGCGTGCCGCCCTCGGGGCGCTCGGACAGCTCGAAGATGTGCTCGCCGTCGAAGATGCCGGGCAGCCACAGGCGGCCGCGCCAGCGCAGCACCCGGCCGGGCTCGGCCGCCACCACGGTGGGCTTTATGCCCATGTGCCGCCCGCTCGCCTGCCGGAAGGTGAGGTCGAGCTGCTCGCCGACGGCGACCCGGCCGGCCGCCTTCACGATGAAGGGGTTCCACTCGGGGAAGCGCTCGAAGTCGGTGAGTACGGACCAGACGTCGCCGGGCGACGCGTCGATCACGACCTCGGTAGAGATACGGCGCACCAGCTGATCTCCTTCCGCGGCCCCGCCACGGGCCGCTGCAGATACGGGCGTTGCCCACGCTATCCGCTTCGCGGCGTGCGCCCCAGGACGTCCCGCGATCGCACAAGCGTCGCCTTAGGGGCCCGGCGCAGCATCGCCGTTGTCCAAGCAGCCTCGCCGGCGCAACGCCAGCGGATCCTGGAGAGGTCAGGGAACGACGTTGACAGCCTTCCCCACATTCACGGAACTGGTACTGGCGCGCACCGACGCGCTCGGCTCCAAGGACGCCTTCATCTTCCTGCCCGACGACGCCAAGGGGTCGGGCCCGCAGCATCTGACGTACAGCGCGCTGGACCAGGAGGCCCGCCGGATCGGGTCCTGGCTGCAGGCCAACGGCGCTTCCGGGCGCCAGGTGCTGCTCCTGTACCCGTCGGGCCTGGAGTTCATCAAGGCGTTCGTGGGCTGCCTGTACGCGGGCGCCGTCGCGGTGCCCGCGCCGCTGCCCACCGAGCAGGGCAACCACTTCACCCGCGTCTCCGGCATCCTGCGCGACGCGCAGGCCCGCGCCGTGCTCACCGACTCCACGAACGCCCCGGAGATATCCGAGTGGCTGCGCACGGAGCAGATGAACGACGTGCTGTGCCTGGCCACCGACACGGACGGCTACGGCGACGCCGGCGCCTGGACGGCGCCCTCGCTGACCGGTGACGACCTGGCGTTCCTGCAGTACACCTCGGGCTCCACGAGCGACCCCAAGGGCGTGATGGTCAGCCACGCCAACCTGCTCGCCAACGAGCAGGCGATCAAGAACTCGGTGGGCTCCAACTCGGACACCCGCTACGGCGGTTGGCTGCCCTTCTACCACGACATGGGCCTGATCGGGCACATCCTGCAGCCGCTGTTCCTGGGCGGCAGCGCGGCCCTGATGTCGCCGGTGTCCTTCCTGAAGCGGCCGCACCGCTGGCTGCAGATGATCGGCGACTACAAGGTCACCATCGGCGGCGGCCCCAACTTCGCGTACGACCTGTGCCTGCGCCGGGTCACCGACGAGCAGCTGGCGACGCTGGACCTGTCGAGCTGGCAGGCGGCCTGCAACGGCGCGGAGCCGATCCGCGTCGAGACGATCCGCGCGTTCACCGAGCGGTTCGCCCCGGCCGGGTTCCGGCCCGAGACGTTCTTCCCCTGCTACGGCATGGCCGAGACGACCCTGCTGGTGTCGGGCACCCCGAGCGAGACCCGGCCCGTGGTGCTGTCCGTCGACTCCGAGGCGCTGGAGTCGGGCCGGCTGGCCGACCCGCGCGAGGAGGCGCCCACCCGCACCCTGGTCAGCAGCGGTGTCGTGAAGGCGGAGGACTTCGACGTCCGGATCGTCGACGCGCAGACCTTCGAGGAGCAGCCCGAGGGTTCGGTCGGCGAGATCTGGGTCAAGGGCCCGTCCGTGGCGTCCGGCTACTGGCAGCGGCCGCTGACCAACAAGGAGATCTTCGACGCGGCCATCGCCGACGGCAAGGGCGGCCAGGACGAGGGCGGCTGGCTGCGCACCGGCGACCTCGGCGTGTGGGAGGACGGCCAGCTGTACGTCACCGGCCGCCTCAAGGAGCTGATCATCTTCGCGGGGCGCAACCTGTACCCGCAGGACATCGAGCGGGCCGTGCAGGGCACCGACAAGTCGCTCGGCATCGGGGCGGGCTCGGTGTTCGCGGTGGAGACCGCGGACCGCGAGCACCTGGTCGTCGTGCAGGAGGTGCGCGCCAGCTCGGTCGCCACCGACCTGCGCACCCTCGCCACCGGAGTCCAGGCCTTCATCGGCCGGGAGTTCAACATCCCGGCGGGCAACGTGCTCCTGGTCCGTCCCGGCACCATCCGCAAGACGACCAGCGGCAAGATCCAGCGCACGCTGATGAAGCAGCTGTTCCTCAAGGGCCAGATCACCCCGCTGTACGAGGTCCTGGAGCCGGCCGTGCGGGAACTGGTCGCCGACGCCATCGAGCGCCCGCTGGACACGGTGGCCTGACATGGAGCATCCGCCGTACCGACTGGCCGGGGAACTCGACCGCTTCCTCGGCGATCCCGACGACCCGCAGGTGACGTTCTCGTACGCGCGCACGGTCGCGCTGGACGACGCGGAGGAGTTCCCCGCGGACATCTGCCGACGCCTTCAGGAGTGGGGCCTCTCCGACTACTACGTGCCGGTCGAGCACGGCGGAGCGCTCACGGACTACGAGCAGTTGCTGCAGCTGATCCGCGTCGTGGCCCGGCGCGATCTGACGACGGCGATCGGGCACGGCAAGACGTACCTGGGCGGCGTGTGTGTCTGGGTGGCCGGTGACGGCGAGCAGGCGCAGCGGCTCGGCGCGGACATCCGCGCCGGGGTCCCGGTCTCGCTCGGTCTGACCGAGCGGGCGCACGGCAGCGACCTGCTGGCCGGCGAGGTCAGGGGCGAGGTGAGCGAGCAGCTGCCGGACGGCGGCTGGCTGGTGAGCGGCGAGAAGTGGCTCATCAACAACGCGACCCGCGGTTCGCTGCTGTCCCTGCTCACCCGCACCGACCCGGCGGGCGGCCCGCGCGGCTTCAGCGTGCTGCTCGTCGACAAGCGGGAACTGGACGAAGGAACGTACCGGCACCTGCCGAAGGTGCACACGCACGGCATCCGGGGCGCCGACATCTCCGGCATCGCCTTCGACGGCGCGAAGGTGCCGGCGGGCGCGCTGGTCGGCGCCGAGGGCGGCGGCGTGGAGACCGTCATCAAGGCGCTCCAGCTGACCCGCACGATGTGCGCGGCGCTGTCGCTGGGCGCCGGGGACCACGGGCTGCGCATCGCCCTTGACTTCGCCGAGCGGCGGGAGCTGTACGGGCGGAAGCTGATCGACCTGCCCAAGGCACGCCGCACGCTGGGCGAGGCCGCCGCCGACGTGCTGCTGCACGAGGCGCTGGCCCTGTTCGCCTCGCGGGCGGTGCACACACAGACCGCCGAGATGAGCCTGACGGCGGCGGTCACCAAGTACCTGCTGCCCACGGGCACCGAGGAGGTGCTGACCGAACTGACCCGGCTGCTGGGAGCCCGCGCCTTCCTCAAGGAGGTGCACGCGCAGGGCCGGTTCCAGAAGCTCGAGCGGGACCACCGGATCGTGGGCCTGTTCGACGGCAACACGCTGGTGAACCTGAACTCCCTGGTGAACCAGTTCCGTTCGCTGGCGCGCGGCTACCGGCGCGCGACCGGCGACACGGCCGGCGCGGCCGCCGCCTGCGACCTGGGCCTGCCGCTGCCGCCGCTCGACCCGGCGAACCTGTCGGTGATCGCCCGCCGGGGCAGCGGTGTCACGCTCGGCCTCGGCGGCGCGGTCGCCGACCTGGAACAGCGGGCGGCGGAGAACCCGGCGCTCGCCCCGGTCCTGGACGCGGCCCGCCGGCTGCTCGCCGCGACGGACGCGGTGCACGAGGAGATGGCCGCGCACCAGGACGTGCTGACCGATGTGCCGCCCGCCGCCTTCGAGACGGCCCGCCGCTACGCCCTGTGCTACGCGGGCGCCGCCTGTGTCGGCCTGTGGACGGGCAGCGCGGACCGGCTCGCGGACGATCCGGCGGTCGGCGCGCTGTGGCGGGACGGGCTGTGGCTGCGCGGCGCCCTGGAGCGCCTCCTGGCCCGGCTCGACCCGCGCGCTCCGCAGGGCGCGGCGCACCACACGTACGAGGAGCTGCTCGCCCAGGTGCGGGCGGCCCGGGCCGAGGGACGGCTGTACGCGCTGCTCGACCAGCGCGTCCCGGCCGCGCCCGCCCCCGAGAAGGCCGCCGCGGCGGCCGGTGAGAACGAGAGGACGTCATGCTGACCGGTTCCCCGCCCCAGGCGCCCCGTGCGCCCTTCACCGACCAGGAGGCCGAGGTCGCCGCGCGGGTGGCCGAGCTGGAGAGCCGCCTGGGCGATCCGAACGACGCCGCGAACGAGGTGTCGTACGCGGCGCTCCTGGCGGCCGACGAGGCCGGCGAGATGCCCGCGGCCGGTGAGCGGATCCTCGACGAGGCCGTTCTGAACGCCGAGTTCGTGCCGCGCGAGCACGGTGGCCGGCTCGACCGGATCGACTCGCTGGTGCGCGTCATGCGCCAGGTGTTCCGCCGGGACGTGGCGCTCGGCCTCGGCTACGGCGTCACCTCGTTCATGGCGGGCGTCAACGTGTGGACGTCGGGCTCCGCCGAGCAGCGCGAGCGGCTCGCCCGGATCCTGCTGGACGGCGGCAAGGTGTCCGTCGCGTACCACGAGCTGGCGCACGGCAACGACTTCGTGCGCAACGAGTTCGAGGCGCGGCCCGCGCCGGACGGCGGCTTCCTGCTGGCCGGCGAGAAGCAGGTCATCAACAACGCGGACCGGGCCGCCGCCTGGGTCCTGTTCAGCCGTACGAGCCCCGCGCCGGGCAGCCGCAGCCACTCGGTGGTGCTGGCCGAGCGGGCCGGCCTCGACGCGGACACCTTCCGGGTGCTGCCCCGCTACAGCGCGACCGGTGTGCGCGGCTGCCATCTGTCGGGCCTGCACTTCGAGGACACCCCGCTGGGCGGCGAGGCTCTGGTCGGCGAGGTCGGCCAGGGCGTCGAACTGGCCCTGCGCGCCTTTCAGATCACCCGCAGCGCGGTGCCCGGGATGGCGCTCGGCGCGGCCGACACGGCGCTGCGCACGGTGGTGCGGTTCGCGCGCGGCCGGGAGCTGTACCGCAAGTCCGTGATGGACATCCCGCACGCCCGGGCGACCCTGTCCGGTGCCTTCCTCGACCTGCTGATCTGCGACAGCCTGTCGCTGGCGGCGACGCGGGCGGTGCATCTGCTGCCGGAGGAGACGAGCGTCTACGCGGCCGCCACCAAGTACCTGGTGCCGAAGATGCTCACGGAGACGATGCACGATCTGTCGATCGTGCTCGGCGCCCGGTTCTACGTCCGCGAGGGCGAGTTCGGCATCTTCCAGAAGCACATCAGGGACCTGCCGGTGCTCAGCCTCGGGCACGCCGGTTCCGCGGCCTGCCAGGCGACGATCATCCCGCAGCTGGCCCGGCTCGCCCGGCGCTCCTGGTTCTCCGGGGACCCGGCGCCCGGCGCGCTGTTCCGGCCGCGCGAGGACCTGCCGCCGATCCCGTTCGAGCGGCTCACCCTGGCCAGCGGCCGCGACAGCCTGTCCGCCTCGCTGGTCGCCTCGGTCGACGAGCTGCCCTCCGGCTCCCCCGAGGAGCGGGCGGTGCACGCGATCGCGCTGAAGATGATGGACGAGCTGCGCCAGCTCCAGGAGTCCTCGCTGGCGCTGGCCCCGCAGGACCGCACGGCGCTGGCCTCGCCCGCCACGTTCGCCCTGGCCGACCGGTACGCGGTGCTGCTCGCCGCGGCCTCGGCGATCGGTGTGTGGCAGCAGGCGCGGGGCGGCGACGACGCGTTCCTCGCCGATCCGGCCTGGCTGGCCGCGGTGCTGCACCGGCTCGCCGTGCGGCTCGGGCAGCAGCCCGCGGACCTGCCGCCGGCGGTCGAGGCCCGGATCCACGACGAGGTGACGCGCCGCTTCGAGCAGCGCCGCAGCTTCGACCTGTATGACACCCCGCTGGCCGGCTGACCGCGCCCGCCTCCGCCCGCACCACCGACCTGCCCCGACCCGCCCGACTCGTCTTCAGGAGTGCACCGTGACCGCTACGTCTCCCGCCTCGCCCGCCTCGCTCGCCGGCCACACCCGCGACTCGCTGATCACCTGGCTGTCCGACCGCATCGCCCTGTACCTGAAGCGGCAGCCCGCCGAGATCGACCCGA
The DNA here is from genome assembly GCF_042749255.1 of Streptomyces sp. NPDC059524. Classification (NCBI taxonomy): domain Bacteria; kingdom Bacillati; phylum Actinomycetota; class Actinomycetes; order Kitasatosporales; family Streptomycetaceae; genus Streptomyces; species Streptomyces sp. NPDC059524. Next base: position 15,475 of record NZ_JBHYTK010000139.1, read on the forward strand.
GCGTGCCGCTGGCCGAGTACGGGCTCGACTCCGTCGCCGCGTTCAGCCTGTGCGGCGACATCGAGGAGGACTTCGACTTCGTCCTCGAGCCGACGGCCGCCTGGGACTACCCGACCGTCCAGGCGCTCGCCGACCACCTGCTGGAGGAGTTCGCCACCGCGCAGGGCGGCGCCCGCTGATGGAACCCATCGCCATCGTCGGCATCGACTGCAGGTTCCCGGGGGCGCCGGACACCCGCGCCTACTGGGATCTCCTGATGCGCTCGGGCGACGGGGTCGGTGAGGTGCCCCGGCTGCGCTGGAACGCCGAGGAGTTCCACTCGGCCTCCGGCGCCCCCGGGCGCACCAACACCACCAAGGGCGGTTTCATCTCCGACCCGGACGCCTTCGACAACGAGTTCTTCACCGTCTCGCCGCGCGAGGCGCAGGCCATGGACCCGCAGCAGCGGCTGCTGCTGCAGAGCTCCTGGCGGGCCGTCGAGGACGCGGGCCTGGCCCCGCAGTCCCTGGCGGGCACCTCCACCGGGGTGTTCGTCGGCATCATGGGCAACGAGTGGGCGCAGCTGCACCTGACGGACTACGACCACGTCACCGCGCAGATCGGCTCCGGCAACGGCTACTGCATGACGGCCAACCGGATCTCGTACCACCTGGACCTGAAGGGTCCCTCGCTCGCCGTCGACACCGCCTGCTCCTCCTCGCTCGTGGCCGTGCACCTGGCGGCGAACGCCCTGCTGTCCGAGGAGTGCGACATCGCGCTCGCGGGGGGCGTGAACGTCGCGATGACCCCGGCCCTGTCGATCTTCTACACGCAGGCCGGTCTGTCCTCGCCGGACGGGCGCTGCAAGCCGTTCAGCTCGCAGGCCGACGGCATCGGCCGCGGCGAGGGCGTCGGCGTGGTGGTGCTGCGCCGGCTGAAGGACGCGCTCGCGGACGGCCAGCGGGTGTACGCGGTGCTGCGCGGCACCGCCGTCAACCAGGACGGGCGCAGCAACGGCATCACCGCGCCCAACCGCTGGGCCCAGCAGGAAGTGCTCGCCGCGGCCTACCGGCGTGCGGGGGTCGAGCCGTCCGACGTCACGTTCGTGGAGGGCCACGGCACCGGCACCGCGCTCGGCGACATGATGGAGGTCAAGGCGCTCGGCCACCACCACGGGTCCCGCACCGGCAAGCCGCTGGCGCTCGGCTCGGTGAAGGGCAACCTCGGGCACACCGAGGGCGCGGCCGGCATCGCGGGGCTCATCAAGGTGGCCCTGTCGCTGCACCACCGGGTCGTTCCGGCGAGCCGGTTCTCGGCGAAGGAGAACCCGTCGCTGAAGCTGCGCGAGCACGGCATCCGGCTCCTGAAGGCTCCGCTGAAGCTGCCCGCGCAGGACGTCGTGGCGGGCCTGAGCAGCTTCGGCATGGGCGGCACGAACGCGCACGCCGTGCTGGCCAGCGCTCCCCCGGCCGCACGGCGTCCGGCGGACGACACGGGCGGCCTCGGCACGGCCGTGTTCACGCTGACGGCACCCGGCGCGGACGCGCTGCGCCGCAACCTGATCGCGCAGGCCGACTCCGTGGAGCGCGGCCGGCTTCCGGTGGGTGCGCTCGCCTGGACCAGCAACCGGGTCAAGTCCGGGCACCGTTACCGGTTCGCGGTCGGCGCCGCGGACACCGCGCAGCTCGCGGAGCGGCTGCGGGAGGCGGCCGCGGACGACGCCGTGCTGACCCGGCTCGCGGGGCAGCCCGCGGCGCGGCCCGAGACCGCGTTCCTGTACACCGGGCAGGGCTCCCAGTACCCGCGGATGACGGCGGGCCTGTACCGGGAGTCGGCCCTGTACCGCGGCTTCCTCGACGAGGCGGACGCGGCGCTCGTCCCGCACACCGGCCGCTCGGTGCGCGATCTGGTCCTGGCGGGCGACGAGGCGGTCCACCGCACACAGTGGACCCAACCCGCCCTGTTCGCCGTGGAGTTCGCGCTCGGCCGGACCCTGGAGGCCCTCGGCGTGCGCCCCTCGGCGCTGCTCGGGCACAGTGTCGGCGAGTACGCGGCGGCGGTCCTCGCGGGCGCGCTGCCGCTCGACGGGGCGGCACGGCTGATCGCGACGCGCGGCGCGCTGATGCAGGAACTCCCGGACGGCGGCGGCATGCTGGCCGTGCGGGCGCCGCACGCGGAGGTGGCCGCACGGGTCGCGGACGAGCCGCTGGTCGGCGTCGCCGCGGTCAACGGCCCCCAGGCCACGGTCCTGTCCGGTGATCTCGCCGCCCTGGCGCGCATCGAGGAGGAGCTGACCGGAGAGGGGGTGCGCACCCGCAGGCTCCAGGTGTCGCACGCGTTCCACTCGCCGCTGATGGAGCCGATGCTGGAGCGGTTCGCCGCCGTCGCCGACGAGGTGGGCGGCGACGTGCCGCGGATCCCCGTGTACTCGACGGTGCACGGGCGGCTCCTGGAGGACGAGCCGATGGACGCCACGTACTGGGTGGCGCACATCAGCGCCCCGGTGCTGTTCGCGGACGCGGCCCGGACCCTGCTCGACGAAGGGGTCACGCACGCCGTGGAGATCGGGCCCCGCCCGGTGCTGCTCGGCATGCTGCGCACGCTGGGCGCCGGCCCCGCGCAGGTGGTGCCGGTGCCGGACGAGGACGCGGGCAGCGACCGGCTGGCGGACGCGGTCGCCGAGCTGTACCGCGGCGGCGTGGACCCGGACTGGGACGCGGTGTACGCGCCGCGCGACCGGGTCGGGCAGCCGCTCGCCCCGTACGCGTTCAGCGACCGGCACCGCTACTGGGCGGCCCACACGCCCTCGCGCACCCCGTCGGCCGGTCCCGTGGCCGTGGCCGCGCAGAGCGCCGCGGACACCCGGGGCGCGGACGCGCCGGCGCCGGCCGCCGAGCCGATGCACCCGGCGGTGGCCGTGCTCGACGTGAGCCGGGGCCGGGCGGACGGCCCCGTGGCCCGCGCCGCCGTGGAGGCGGTCGGACTCGTCGGCGGCTACGGCCCCGACGAGCTCAGCCCCGAACTGCGGCTCTACGAAGACCTCGGCTTCGACTCCGTGATGGTCATGGAGCTGAAGTCCCGCCTCGAGGAACGGCTCACCGGGCTCGGCGAGCTGACCGTCCAGGACCTGCTGCCCCGGCTCTCCACCATCGGTGACCTGGTCAGCTTCCTCCACGAACTCGACGCGGTCGCCCCCGGATCAGAAGAGAGGACGGCATGAGCAACCAACCCACCGCCCACCTCGCCGCCATCGGCACCGCGCTGCCGGGCGACCCGGTGGACAACGCGCAGCTCGCCAAGGTGCTCGGGGTCAACGAGGAGTGGATCGAGGTCTTCATCGGTACGAAGACCCGGCACTTCGCCCGTGATCTGGCCACCGGCGAGGTCCGCTGGTCGCTCGCCGACCTGTGCGCGAGCGCGGCCCGCAAGGCGCTGGACGCCGGTGCGGTGGACGCCGCCGACATCGACTTCATCGTGCTCGGCACGGCCACCCCGGACACGCTGATGCCAGCGACCGTGAACAACGTCGCCGACCAGCTGGGCCTGGACCAGGTGCCGACCTTCCAGCTCCAGTCGGGCTGCGCGGGAGCGGTGCAGGCGCTCAGCGTCGCCCAGACCATGATCGCCTCGGGCCAGTACCGCAACGGCCTGGTGATCGGCGGCGACGTGTGCAGCAAGCACCTGGACGTGCAGCGCGACCTGTCCGGCGCCGCCCCCAGCGATCTGGTGAACTTCGTGCTCTTCGGGGACGGCGCGGGCGCGGCCGTGCTCAGCGCGGACCCGGTCGGCGAACGGGTCGCGGTGCGTCACGTCCTCAACCGGTTCACGGGCCTGGGCCGCAAGCCCGGCCAGGTCATCGAGTGGTTCGGGCTCGCCGACCGCCACGACGACCGGCAGGCGCTCACCGAGGACTACAAGGCCATCGAGGAGGGTGTCCCGGTGATGGCCGTGGAGATCCTCTGGGAGCTGCTCGGCGAGCTCGACTGGGACGCCGAGGACCTCGACTACCTGCTGCCGCCGCAGCTGTCGGGCCGGATGACGAAGAAGATCGCCGAGGAGCTCGGGGTGCCGACGGCCCGCGAGATCTCCTGTGTCGCCGAGACCGGCAACAACGGCAACGCGCTGCCCTTCCTGCAGATCGCCGGGCTCCTCGCGGAGATGAAGGCGGGCGAGAAGGCCCTCGCCGTCGCCGTGGAGTCCAGCAAGTGGATCAAGGCCGGTTTCGCCCTGGAGAAGATATGAGCCGCACCGCCAGCACCTTCACCCTCGACGACTTCACCACGCTCGTCCGCGACGAGATCGGCATGCCGCTCGAAGCGGAGCAGGTGGGCGCCGACTTCGACGAACTGCCCGACTGGGACTCCCTGTACCTGCTCAAGCTGGTCACCGCCCTGGAGCTGGCGACCGGCCGGCCCGTGCCGGTCGGCAAGGTCCTGGAGGCCCGCTCCCTCAAGGGCATCTACGAGCTGGCGGTGGGCGGATGAGCCCGGCGCCGGCGCACGGCTCGCACACCGTCATCGAGCGGCGCCGCCGGCACACCCTGTTCTTCCTGGAGTGGGCCGAGTCCCAGCGCCCGGTGCACCTGGACACCGACATCGACATGACGCGGATCCTGGAGCACCGGGAGCGGGCCCGCGCCGACGGGCTGCGCTACTCGTACGTGACGTACCTGCTGCACGCGACGGGCCGCGCCCTGGCCCGTCACCAGGAGGCCAACGCGGTGATGGCGCCGGGCTGGCCGGGCTTCTGGCGCGCGCCGCGGATCGTACGGTTCCGCTCGGTGACGGCGAAACTGGCGCTGGACCGGAAGGTGGACGGGGAGCGGGCGGTGCTGTCCGCGCTCGTGCCCCGGCTGGAGCGGGCGTCGCTGCGCGAGATCCAGGAGCAGGTCGACCGCTACCGGGGCGAACAGGCCGCGGAACTGCCCGAGTTCAAGGGTGTGCGCATGCTGGGCCGGCTGCCGCTGCCGCTGGGCCGGGCCGCGTTCGGCGCCGCTCTGCGCGACGCCCGCAAACGGCCCGGTGTCTTCGGCACCGTGTCCGTGAGCTCGCTCGGGCACGGCGCCGTGGACGGCTTCCACTCGGCGGGCGGCACCGCCGTGACCCTGTGCGCGGGCCGGATCGCGCAGCGGCCCGTGGTCCGCGCGGACGGCACCCTCGGGGCCGCGCCCGTGATGCGGCTCGGCCTCACCTTCGACCACCGGGTGATCGACGGCGGGGCCGCGGCCGATCTGCTGACCGATCTCCACGACACCATGGAGGCCTTCGATGACGTCGATGACGGCTCCAGGGGGCACGTCCCCGCCGCGCACGCTCGGGGAACCGATCATGATCACGGGACCGGGCGGGAACTGGCAGGAAGTCCGCGCTGACCTCGACCGGCACCGCGCCGCGATCCTCTACGCCCGGCTGGACGACTGGCGTCCGGAGCGGGCCGGAGGGCCGCGGCTGCGGGCGCTGCTCGGCCGGGACTGGGCGCGGTTCCTGGAACTGACCCACCCGGACGTGCGCACCCGGTTCGCCTCGTCGCGCGTGCTCCTGAAGTTCGCGGCCGCGGCGGCGCTCCACGTGCCGCCGCAGGCCGTGGAGCTGGGCTACACGCACACCGGGCGGCCGTTCCTGCGCGGCTACGACGGCGTGCACATCAGCCTGAGCCACACCGACGAACTCCTCCTGGTGGGTCTCGCCACCGGCGGGGTCATCGGGGTGGACGCCGAGCGCGCGGACCGCAGGCTGTACGGGCCCGGCCTCGGCCGGCACCTGTGCACCCCGCACGAGGTCACGGAGATCGAGGCGATGCCGGAGGAGGACCGCAATCCGGCCCTGGTCCGGCTGTGGACCCTGAAGGAGGCGTACAGCAAGGCGATCGGGCTCGGCATGCAGTTCCGCTTCACCGACTTCGGTTTCCGTCCCGACGGCACCCCGACGGACGTCCTGCGCCCGGACGGTCAGCCGGGTTCGGACGGCGAGTGGACGTTCCGTACGTACGGGCTCGACGACACGTACGTGGTGAGCGTCGCGGTCGGGGACGCCGGGTTCGGCGCGGGCGCGGACACGGCGGCGGGGACCGCGCTGGACGCCGGCATCGTCGACGCCCTCGCGGAGGTGCTCGGCGAGGACGAGGCGGCCGGCCCGGAGCCGGACGAGTGGTGGTGAGCGCGCCGTGACACGCGAGAGGGGCCGGACCTGGTGTCCGGCCC
>NZ_JBHYTK010000140.1:0-21376 GCF_042749255.1 Streptomyces sp. NPDC059524
GTCCGCCCCCGGGGGCCGCACCGCTCCCGCACCCGGCCCCCGCCGGAAAGGGCGCCGCAGCGGACGCGCCCCCCCAGGGGCGCGGGGAACTGCGCGACCAGCCACAACGGCACCGCACCCGGCAACGATCCCCGACCCCTACGGCGAAGACAGCCCAGCCCCGGGTGCGCACGATTCATCAAGGCCCAGCTACGGCACCGCCACATCAGGCCCCGCACAGAAATCCGCTGTCGCCCCGCCCACCCAAGACGCAGACTCGTGTCATGACGACAGATGCGGCGAAGACGGCGGATACGGCGGAGGACCCGGAGGGCCGGGGCGCGGCGACGGACATGGCCGCGTTCCGGAAGGCAGTCGTCGCATGGGCGTCCGGCGGCCCCGGCGACCGCGCCCGCACCCTGGCCACCCGCCTCCCCGTCCGCACCGCCGTCCTGCTGGAGGGCCCGAGCGACGCCGCGGCCGTCGACGCCCTCGCCGAACGCCACGGCCGCGACCTCGCCGCCGAGGGCATCTGCGTGCTCCCGATGGGCGGAGCCATGAGCATCGCCCGCTTCGCCGCCCTGCTCGGCCCCGACGGCCTCGGCCTGCGCCTGACCGGCCTGTGCGACGAGGCCGAGCGCGGCTTCTACGAGCGCGGCCTGGAGCGGGCCGGCGTCACCGGGCAGGAGCAGGAGTTCTACGTGTGCGCGGCGGACCTGGAGGAGGAGCTGATCCGCGCCCTCGGCGTCCCGCGCGTCGAGGAACTCGTCCGCGAGGAGGGCGAGCTGCGTTCCCTGCAGACCTTCCAGCGCCAGCCCGCCCAGCAGGACCGCACGGCCGCCCAGCAACTGCGCCGCTTCCTCGGCACCACCAGCGGCCGCAAGATCCGCTACGGCCGCGTCCTGACCGAGGCCCTGCCCTCGGCCCGCGTCCCGGCCCCGCTGGAGTCCCTGCTCGCCGCCCTGTGACACCCCTGGGCACACGGAAGGGGCCGGACACCTGGTGTCCGGCCCCTTCCGCTACGTACGACCCACTACCGCGCCACCGTCACTTCTTGCGGCGGCCACGGCCCTTCTGCTGCTTGCGGCGCTCGGCACGGGTCAGACCGTCGGCCTCGGAGCGGGTCGGGCCGCCCTCGGTCACGAAGTCGCCCTCGTCGACGCCACCCTCCGCGTTCGGCGCCTGGAAGTGCAGGCGGTCCGGGCGCTGCGGCGCGTCGAGGCCCTTGGCACGGATCTCCGGGCGGGACGCCCCGGCCTGCGCCGGAACGGTGTCCTCCGGGGACTTCTCCAGGGAGGTGGGCGCCGCGTCCTGGACCGGCACCTCCTCGACCTGCTGCTCGACCTGGACCTCCAGGTTGAACAGGTAGCCGACGGACTCCTCCTTGATGCCCTCCATCATGGCGGTGAACATGTCGAAGCCCTCGCGCTGGTACTCGACCAGCGGGTCCTTCTGCGCCATGGCCCGCAGGCCGATGCCCTCCTGGAGGTAGTCCATCTCGTAGAGGTGCTCACGCCACTTGCGGTCGAGCACGCTCAGCACGACACGGCGCTCCAGCTCACGCATGATCTCGGAGCCGAGCTGCTCCTCGCGGGCCTCGTACTGGGCGTGGATGTCGTCCTTGACGGCCTCGCCGATGAACTCGGCGGTGAGCCCGGCACGGTCCCCCGCCTCGTCCTCCAGCTCCTCGACGGACACCTTGAGCGGGTAGAGCTGCTTGAAGGCGCCCCACAGCCGGTCGAGGTCCCACTCCTCGGCGAAGCCCTCCGCCGTCTCGGCGCCGATGTAGGCGTCGATCGTGTCGTCCATGAAGTGCTGCACCTGCTCGTGCAGGTCCTCGCCCTCCAGGACGCGGCGGCGCTCGCCGTAGATGACCTCGCGCTGGCGGTTGAGGACCTCGTCGTACTTCAGGACGTTCTTGCGCGTCTCGAAGTTCTGGGTCTCGACCTGCGACTGGGCGGAGGCGATGGCGCGGGTGACCATCTTGTTCTCGATCGGGACGTCGTCCGGCACGTTGGCCATCGACATCACGCGCTCGACCATCTGGGCCTTGAACAGACGCATCAGGTCGTCACCGAGCGACAGGTAGAAGCGGGACTCGCCCGGGTCGCCCTGACGGCCGCTGCGTCCGCGCAGCTGGTTGTCGATACGGCGCGACTCGTGGCGCTCGGTGCCGAGGACGTAGAGCCCGCCGAGGCTCTTGACCTCCTCGAACTCCGCCTTGACGGCCTGCTCGGCGCGCTCCAGGGCGGCGGGCAGCGCGGCCGCCCACTCCTCGACGTGCTCGACCGGGTCGAGGCCGGCCTGGCGCAGCTCGGCCTCGGCGAGGTCGTCCGGGTTGCCGCCGAGCTTGATGTCGGTGCCGCGGCCCGCCATGTTCGTCGCGACGGTGACGGCGCCCTTGCGGCCCGCCTGGGCGACGATCACGGCCTCGCGGTCGTGCTGCTTCGCGTTGAGCACCTCGTGCTGGATGCCGCGCTTGCTGAGCTGCTGGGAGAGGTACTCGGACTTCTCGACCGACGTCGTACCGACGAGGATCGGCTGGCCCTTCTCGTGCTTCTCCGCGATGTCGTCGACGACCGCGTCGAACTTGGCGACCTCGGTGCGGTAGATCAGGTCGGCCTGGTCCTTGCGCTGCATCGGCTTGTTCGTCGGGATCGGGACGACGCCGAGCTTGTAGATCTGGTGGAACTCGGCGGCCTCGGTCATCGCCGTACCCGTCATGCCGGAGAGCCCGGGGATCTCCTTGCCCTCCTGGTCGTGACGCTGGTAGAGGCGGAAGAAGTTCTGGAGGGTGATCGTGGCGAGCGTCTGGTTCTCGTCCTTGATGTCCACCCCTTCCTTCGCCTCGATCGCCTGGTGCATGCCCTCGTTGTAGCGGCGGCCGGCGAGGATACGGCCGGTGTGCTCGTCGACGATCATGACTTCGCCGTCCATGACGACGTAGTCCTTGTCCTTCTTGAAGAGCTCCTTCGCCTTGATGGCGTTGTTCAGGTAGCCCACCAGCGGCGTGTTCACCGACTCGTACAGGTTGTCGATGCCCAGCCAGTCCTCGACCTTGCTGACGCCGGACTCGTGGATGGCGACGGTGCGCTTCTTCTCGTCGACCTCGTAGTCGCCGGTCTCCTCGATGCCCTTCAGCGGGTTGCCCGCCTCGCCCTTCTTCAGGCGCGTGACGAGCTTCGCGAAGTCGCCGTACCACTTGGTGGCCTGGTCGGCGGGGCCGGAGATGATCAGCGGCGTACGGGCCTCGTCGACGAGGATCGAGTCGACCTCGTCGACGATCGCGAAGTTGTGGCCGCGCTGGACGAGCTCGTCCTGGGACCACGCCATGTTGTCGCGCAGGTAGTCGAAGCCGAACTCGTTGTTCGTGCCGTACGTGATGTCGCAGGCGTACTGCTCGCGGCGCTGGGCCGGCGTCATGTTCGCCAGGATGCAGCCGACGCTCAGGCCCAGGAACTTGTGGACGCGGCCCATCATCTCGGAGTCGCGCTCGGCCAGGTAGTCGTTCACCGTGATCAGGTGGACGCCCTCGCCGGACAGCGCGTTCAGGTACGCGGGCAGGGTGCCGACCAGGGTCTTGCCCTCACCGGTCTTCATCTCCGCGACGTATCCGAGGTGGAGGGCGGCGCCGCCCATCAGCTGGACGTCGTAGTGACGCTGGCCGAGCACGCGCTTGGCGGCCTCACGGACGGTGGCGAACGCCTCGGGCAGCAGGTCGTCGAGGCTCTCGCCGTCGGCGTACCGCTGCTTGTACTCGTCGGTGAGGCCCCTCAGCTCGGCGTCGGTGAGGCCCACGAAGTCCTCTTCGATGGAGTTCACCTGGTCCGCGATGCGGTGCAGCTTGCGCAGGATCTTGCCTTCGCCTGCACGCATGATCTTCGAGAGGACGGACACGGGGGTTGGTCTCCTTGCCGGTCGGGCCTGGCACGGTCGGTTACCCAGGCGACAGCCTGAGCAACGGCCATCGTATGCGAGGACCCCACCGCGCCGGGAGGTCTGCCATCAGGTCCAACGGACGGGCGGCTCGGAAGGTGCCGGTACGCGGCAGGAAAACTGGTGACATCCGCCGTCCGCCCCGAGCAGAATCGGGCGATGGACCCCGTGACGCTGACCACCGACCGCCTGCAGCTGCGCACGTTCGTGCCCGCCGACATCGACGAGGTGTTCGCGGCGGCCCAGGACCCCGACATCCAGCGCTGGACCACGGTGCCGTCGCCCTACGCGCGCGTGGACGCCGAGTACTTCGTGCAGCAGATGGTCCCCGACGGCTGGCGGGCCGACACCGAGTACACCTTCGCGGTGCGCCGGGACCCGGACGGACCGATCGTCGCCGCGATCTCGCTGCACCACCCGCGCGCGGGCGCGTGGGAGGTCGGTTACTGGACGCACAAGGAGCACCGGGGCCGGGGCTACATGACGGAGGCCGTCCTGGGCGTCGCCCGCTGGGCCTTCACGGAGCTGGCCTGTGTGCGGCTGGAATGGCGCGCGGAGGCGGGGAACGTGGCGTCCCGCACGGTCGCCGAGAAGGCGGGCTTCACCGTGGAGGGCGTCCTGCGCGCGGGCCTGCTCAACAAGGGCGTCCTCCGGGACTGCTGGATCGGCGCCCTCCTCCCCTGCGACGTCCCCCTCCCCAGCCCTCTGCCCTACCTCCCGGCCCCGACTCCCTGACCCGCCCCCGGCGGCCCGCCAGGGGCCCCTCAGCCCGGCCCCGACTGTCAGTGCCGCCCCCTAAAGTTCGGGCCATGACGACCCCGCCGCGTCCCACCGCCACCGTCACCCTGACCGCCGACGAAGCCCGCCGCATCGCCCTGCGGGCCCAGGGCTTCCTGGGCGCCCCGGACCGCAGGGCGGGCGTGCGCGGCGTCCTGCGCCACCTGGGCGCGGTCCAGCTCGACACGATCTCGGTCCTGGCCCGCTCGCACGAGCTGATCCCGTACGCCCGCCTCGGCGCGGTGGGCCGCAGAACGGTCGAGGACGCGTACTGGTCGGCGGCGACCCCGGCCCGCCCCCACGCCTTCGAGTACTGGTCCCACGCGGCCTGCATCCTCCCCATCGAGGAGTGGCCCCACTTCGCCTTCCGCCGCCGCGCCTACCGCACCCGCCCCCACTGGAACCACGAGCTCACCCCCGGCGCCTACGACCAGGTGATCAAGCAGCTCCGCACCGAGGGCCCCCTGACCGCCACGGAGCTCGGCGGCGCGAAGAACAAGGGCGAGTGGTGGGACTGGTCGGAGTCCAAGATCGCCGTCGAGCGCGCGCTCATGTACGGCGAGGTGGTCTGCGTGGAGCGCCGCGGCTGGAAGCGCGTCTACGACCTGGCCGAGCGCGCCGTCCCCGACGAGCTGCTGCACGACGACCTGGACGACAAGGAGTGCGTGCGCCGTCTGGTCCGCCAGGCCGGCGAGGCCCTCGGCGTCGGCACCCGCTCCGACCTCGCCGACTACCACCGGCTCAAGGCCGAGCAGTTCGACGCGGTGGTCGAGGAGACGGGTCTGGTGCCGGTGACGGTGGAGGGCTGGGGCGGCAAGCCGGCCTGGGCGGACCCGGCGGCCCTGGAGTCGGCCCCGCGCGGCCGGCACCGTACGACGCTGCTGTCCCCGTTCGACTCACTGATCTGGGAGCGGGCCCGCACGGAGCGCGTCTTCGGTTTCGCCCACCGGCTGGAGGCGTACGTGCCGAAGCCGAAGCGGGTGCACGGCTACTTCGCGATGCCGGTGCTGGCGGGCGGCCGCCTGGTGGGCCGCGTCGATCCGGCACGCGAGGGCTCGACGCTGGTCGCCAAGCAGGTCTCGCTGGACGGCCCGAAGGCGGCGCCCGCGGTGGCGGAGGCGCTCCGGGAGGCTGCGAGCTGGGTGGGCTGCGACACGGTGCGGGTGGAGCGCATGGCCGACCCGGCCCTGAAGAAGGCACTCGTGGCGGCCCTCTCCTAGCGCCTTCACGGCGCCGGGAAGAGGGCGCGGCGCCTATCGGATCTCGAGAATCTTCTCCCGCATCGCGTACACCACGGCCTCCATCCTGGAGTGCAGCTGAAGCTTCTCCAGGATGTTGCGCACGTGGTTCTTCACCGTGTTCTCGGAGATGAAGAGTTCCTTGGCGATGTCCCGGTTGTTCATCCCCGTGGCGACGAGCTTGAGCACTTCCAGCTCCCGGTCGGTCAGCCGGGGCGCCGGGACGAGCCGGCGCTCGTCGGTGCGCTGGATCATCGATTTGAACTCGGTGAGCAGTTTCGACGCCATGGAGGGGCTGATCTGCGACTGCCCGTCGGCGACGGCGCGAATGGCGGTCGCCACCTCGTCGGTGGAGATCTCCTTGAGGAGATATCCGGTCGCGCCGGCCTTGATCGCCTCGTAGAGATCGGCTTCCTCGTCGCTGATCGTCAGCATGATGATCTTCGCGCTGGGCGCCACCTCCTTGATGGAGGTGCAGGCCTCGATGCCGCCTCTTCTGGGCATCCGCACGTCCATGAGGACGATGTCGGGCAGCAGGTCGGCCGCCTTGTCCACCGCCTCCGCGCCGTCGCCCGCCTCGCCGACGACCTGGATGTCCTCCTCGGCCTTGAGGACGATCTCGAGCCCGCGCCGGAACAGGGCGTGGTCGTCCACCACGAGCACCCGGATGGGCTCCTTGCGCGGGGAGCCGGCATCCGGTCCCATGCCGGCGCCGTCGCCGGCCGCGCCGGCGTCCTCGCCTCGCATCGGTCCGAAGCTGTCCGCCATCGTTCCTCCCCCTGAAGGCCGTGGCCCGTCTTCCAGTGCCGGGCCAACCCGAGGCGCCAGCACACCGGTTGACCCGGCTCGGCCATGATTTCATGCCTCGGCGTCCGCGCGGCGACGGTGCGGTGCACGAGGGGGTCGCACGAGGGTGCCCCCGGGGGCGCACGCGCACTCCAGGGGCACCCGATGAGTGGGTTTTCGGACAGCCGCCCGTGGGCCGGGCTCAGCCGCCGATGGCGTCTCCCGCGTCGGCGGCCCGCGCCTGGGCGACCATCGGGTCGGTGCTGACGTGGATGACGCCGTAGTCGTAGGCGTGGCGCCGGTAGACGACGCTGGGTTCCTTGGTCTCGGAGTCGACGAACAGATAGAAGTCGTGCCCGACCAGCTCCATCTCGTAGAGCGCCTGGTCGAGCGACATGGGCGCCGCCACGTGGGTCTTCTCCCGTACGACGAGCGGGCCTTCGCCCTGCACCTCGAGGGATCCGATCCTGGTGGTCGGTACCCCGTTCACCTCGGACTCGTCCTTGGCGATGGTTCCGTCCCCGTTGAGCGTCGCGGCGTCCGGGACGCGCTCGGCGACCTCCGCCGCCGAGATCCGCCGGGCACCGCGCCGTGTGGACCGCTTGCTGTGCTGCTTGCGCAGTCGGGCGTCCAGCTTCTCCGTGGCCAGGTCGAGCGCCGCGTACGGGTCGTTCGCCGCGGCTTCCGCCCGGATCACGGGGCCACGGGTGCGCAGCGTGATCTCCACGCGGTCGCACCGGTCGGCCTGCCGGGGGTTGGGCTCCTTGGACACCTCCACGTCGAGGCTGATCACCTTGCCGTCGAGCTTCTGGATCTTCTCCAGCTTCAGCTTTTCGGCCACGTGCTTGCGGAACCGCTCAGGTACCTCGGTCTTGCGGCCCTTGACGACGATGTCCACGCAGAACTCCGTTCCCGGATAGCTCCGCTCCTCGGCGGAGCATCTCCCTCTTGCACCAGACTCCGGCCACTTCCGGAGTCGCGGACTCGGTGACTTCCACCTCCTCCTCCCCCGCGGACAAGATCTCCACCCCACCACTCCGGGTGATTGCGAAAATCTTTGTACAGACCCACGGGACGGGCATTCCGAGTATGCGAGGTCCGGCGCCGGTCTTTCCTGCCGAGTTCCTCACAACCGAACATATCTCGCCCGGACGGATGTCGTCACCCTCTACCGACGCGTACCTCCATTCAGGTGAACGAACCCTCTCACTACCTGCAACGACGCAGATTCAGCATCAGTTCCGGTTTATCTCGAAGGAATCCGGAGAAGCGGCGATCACGGCACCGTGAAGGGCGATCCGAGCTGCCTTTTCTCCATCGGAAGGAGTGCTTCCGGTAAGTGTTATGGAACGCGTTCCGCAGGGAAGGGCCGCCCGGACCGCGCGTGCGGCCTCGGCGAGCGAGGCACCGGTCGTCATGAGGTCGTCGACCAGCACGATCCGGCCAACTTCGGCGAGCAGGCCCGCACCGCCCTCGACGACCTCCAGCGCACCCGCCACATTGGCGAGCCGCTCCCGCGCGTCGAGCCCCGCCTGGTCCACCGGCGTACGCCGCTGCCGCAGCACGGCCAGCACCCGCGCCGGCACCCCCGACCTCCGCAGCGCACCCGCCGCGGCGCGAGTGATCCGCAGTGTCGGGTCGTGCCCCCGCGCCCGCACGGCCCGCCGCGCGGAAGGCATCGGCACCAGCGCCACGGCTCCCCTCTCCCCGCCGGCTCTCACCGCGGCGGCGAGCGCCGCACCCAGCGGCCGTACGAGCCCCAGCGCTCCCCGCTCCTTGTGCTCCAGCAGCACGCCGCGCACCGCACCCCCGTAAACCGCGGCGGCATGCACCACCGGCAGCCCGACGGGCTCGGGCCGGGGCCGCACCCGCCCCACGCCCCGCCCGTCGAGCGCCGCCGCGCACCGCCCGCACAACGCCATCCGACCCTCCCCGCACCCCGCACAGGAACCCGGCAAAACAAGCCCCCACACCTCACCCCAAACCCCCCGCATCCCCCCAACATGCCAACCGAACCCCATCCCAACAACCCCTGTGGAAAACCCACCGTCGGGACGACTCCGTCGCGGAGGGCGACCGACACAACGCCCCCTGGGGCGCACGAAGTGCGCCTTCAGGGGCGCGGGGAACTGCGCGAGCAACCACGACGGCGCAGCACCCGACCACAACGCTCAACCCCAACGGCGGCAGGCCAAACAGGAGCGCCGGCCATATCCGACCAGCAACTTCATCCCAGGCCGCACGAAGTGCGCCTTCAGGGGCGCGGGGCTGTACCCGATCAGCGCCTCCGTCGCGGGGCGCGACCAGCCACGACGCCACGACACCGCGGCACCCGGCCACGAACCCCCAACCCAGCGGCGCGGCCCCGCGAACCCGCCCCACCGACAGGCAACCACCTACCCGGGATAGACAGGCGCGGTCCCATCCTTGAGCACGGACTGCCAAGCCGCCCCGGAGGGCAACCGCACGACCCCGTCATCCGAGTGCGCCAGCAACGGCAACCCGTCATCCTCAGACGCCGCGATCTCACTCACCCGAGTGAGCCCCGGCAACGCCTGCCCCGTAGGCGCGGACCCGTCGCACTGCACGTACCGGATCTGCTGCAGCCCCCCGGCCTCCCGCCCGACGACCACGAGCCGGCTGCTGCCGGCCCAGGAGACGGCCGTGACCTCCTCCATCTGCGGCGCCGCGGCCCGCAGTTCGGTCACCGAGACGTCCGTCCCCCCGTCCCCGTCGGACCGCCGCTCGACCCGCCCGATCCGCAGGGACGTCGTCCCCTTCTCCGTGACGAGCAGCGCGATCCGCGCCCCGTCCGCGGACATCTTCACGGCCTCGATCCGCGCCCCGTCCCCGAGCCGGTCGACCGGAACGACCTGCTCCTGGTCGGCCATGCCCTGCCCGTACATGAGCAGCCGCGCGTTCTTCGGATCCCGGTCGGCGACCCACAGGTCACCGCGCCCGTCCCAACTCGGCGTGGAGAAGCCGTCGTTCTCCTTCTTCGCCCGGCTGTGCGCGACGGCGTCTCCGAGCGAGGCCCCGGACACCATCGACGTCACGTACAGGTCGCTTCCCGTGTTCGACACCGCGGCGGCCCGGTCCTGGTCCCGCGACACGGCGACGGAACGCAGCACCTGCTCGCCCTCGCCGAGCGGCCCCGGAACCCGCTCGGGCTCCCGGTCCGAACTGCTCTTGCCCGGCATCCGCACGAGCCGCCCCTTGGCGTCCAGGAAGTACTGGTCGTCGAGGCGCCCGGAGGTGCGCGGCGCGAGCGCCTGCGCCCCGCCCTCGGACAGCGCGCACAGCAACCGCCCGTCGGAGCGCTCCAGTTCGACCTCTTCCACACTGGACGAGGACAAGTCGCGCAGCGAGAAGAGGAGTTGCGCCGCCATCTCCTTGCAGCGGCTCGGACTGGCCGCGTCCGCACTCCGGTTGAGCGGCACGGTCAGCTTGTTCGCGTCGTCCGGCGTCAGCGTCTTCACGCCGCTCTTGAGCGCCGTGTGCGACGGGAACGCCGACCGTACGACCGGCCCCAGCCAGCTCGTCGGGCCCTTGATGACCTCGCGAACCGTCTCGGTCAGGGGGTCCGTCCACTGCCGCACGAAGACGGGGTCGGCGACGAGCCGCTTCGGCGCGTCCTCGGCGGAGGCCTGCGGATCGTCGGCGTAGTAGTACTTGTTGACGGACTGGTAGATGCGCTGGAAGTCGGACGCACCCAGCACGACGCCCTCGGGCGGCGAGTCGATGCGCCACTGCTTGCCCTTGGCCGTGTCCACCTGCGTGAGGTGCAGGTTGCCCCGGTACGTGCGGTCCTGCGGCCGGTAGGCCTGCCGCTTGTCCACGAGAGCGACCTGACGGCCGGTCACCTCGTAGAGGTGGCCCTCGTCCCCCGGGTCGGGACGGCTCGTCGGCCGCGGATTCGGGCCGTCGGCGAGCACCACGGTCTGCTGCCCGGGCTGCCACGCCTTCGCGGCCTTGGGCGTCAGATACTTCCGCGCGATGGCGTACGAAGGGTCGTCGCTGGTCAGCGCGTCGAGGAAGCCGTCGACGATGCTGCCGGGGCCCACGTTGTCCCGCGGCGGCAGGGCGAAGACGCGGACCTGGGAGTCCGGCCGCTGCGACGCCTCGACGGACTGCATGCCGCCGGAGTCCGGCATGGACGCGCACCCGGACAGCACGATCACCCCGGACCCGGCCAGGGCGCCGGCCCGGGTGAGCCCCCGGCCGGTCCTCACGGGACCGCCGGGCCCACGCCGCCCGGCGCGCTCCTCCACGGCCCCGGGGGCGCGGGAGGCGTCCCCGTCCGGCGTGCCGAAGGCCGATCCACGCAGGCCGAGGCCGACGAGGCGCCCCCTGATCCGCCGCGTCACCCGCTGGTCACCCACGCCCGCCGTCACTCCCCTCGCCGCTCACCGGCACCGGTGCGCGACTCCTCCTGCTCGCCTCCGGACATCCCGGGGCGCTCCGCGTCCGCCCGATCCGTCCCGGGGGCCGCCCCGTCACCGGACCGCTCCACGTGCTCGCCCGGCTGCCGCGGCACACTCACCGCTCCGCCACCGCTTCCGTTCGCCCGGGGGACGACCCGGGCACCGCTGCCCGGCAGCGCCGTCGGATCGGCCTCCACCGACGCCTGCGCCCCGCGCGGGGCGAGCGGCTGCTGCGCGGCGCTCCCCGAGGGCGGCTGGACCGGCACCGTGGCCCGCTTGTGCCCGTCGTCGGCCGGCAGCCCGGCCTCGCCGAGCCCGCGGTTGCGCCGCGAGTCCTCCGGCTCCAGCGGTATCGGCGACCCGCGCAGCGGCTCGTCCGCCGTCCGCGGCAGCGTCAGCCGGAACTGCGAACCGCCACCGGGCTCGCCCCACGCCTGCAGCCAGCCACCGTGCAGCCGCGCGTCCTCCAGGGCGATCGACAGGCCGAGGCCCGTACCGCCGGTGGTACGCGCGCGTGCCGGGTCGGCCCGCCAGAAGCGGCTGAACACCCGTGTCGCCTCGCCGGGCTTCAGCCCGACGCCGTAGTCGCGCACGGCCACGGCGACCGCGCCGCCCGCCGCGGCGAGCCGCACGACGACGTCCTTGCCGTCACCGTGCTCCACCGCGTTCACCACCAGGTTGCGCAGCACGCGCTCGACGCGCCGCGCGTCCGCCTCGGCGACCACCGGCTGCTCGTCGCCGACGATCCGCACCCGGCTGCCCTTGCGCTCCGCGAGCGGCTCCGCGCCGCCCACGACCCGCCGCACGACCTCCCGCAGATCGATCGGCTCCGCCTCCAGAGCCGCGGCGCCCGCGTCGAACCGGCTGATCTCCAGCAGGTCCGCGAGCAGCGACTCGAACCGGTCGAGCTGATCGGCCAGCAGCTCCGCCGACCGCGCGGTCACGGGATCGAAGTCGACCCGCGCCTCGTGGATGACGTCGGCGGCCATCCGTACGGTCGTCAGCGGCGTCCGCAGCTCATGGCTCACGTCCGACACGAAGCGGCGCTGCATCCGCGACAGATCCTCCAGCTGCTGGATCTTCAGATGCAGGTTCTGCGCCATCTTGTTGAAGGCCTCGCCGAGCCGCGCGATGTCGTCCTCGCCGGTGACCTTCATACGTTCCTGGAGGCGGCCCGCGGAGAGCCGCTCGGCCACGCCCGCCGCCATCCGCACCGGGGTGACGACCTGCCGCACCACGAGCCAGGCGATCGCCCCGAGCAGCACGACCACGAACAGGCCGGCCGTCGCGAGCGTCCCTCTGACCAGGCTCAGGGACTTCTCCTCCTGGGTGAGCGGGAAGAGGTAGTACAGCTGGTAGCCGTGCCCCTGGGGGTCGACGAGCCGCTTGCCGATGACCAGGCCGGGCTGCGACTCCTGGCCGCCGTCGTAGTAGATCCGCGTGTACTTCTGGGACGCGCCGGTCATCCGGTCGACCCGGTCGCGCAGATCGTCGGGGACGCTGCGGTCCGGCTCGACGAGCCCGGAGCCACGCGGCGCCCGCCCGTTGCCCCCGTCGGCGTCGCTGGCGCCGAGGGTCACCACGTTGAACGCGCCCTTGCCACCACTGGCCAGCTGCGTGACCAGGTCGCTCAGCCAGATGTTCGGATTCAGCTGGGTGCGGCTGTCCCCGGACGCGCCGTCGCGCACCCCGGCCGCCGCCGTGTCCGCCCGGTCCTTGGCCGCGCGGAAACCGCCCTCGGCCTGGCTCTGCGAGGCCTTCACCTTCGCGTCCAGCAGGCCGTTGCGCACCGAGCCGATGACGACGATGCCGAGCAGCAGCACGACACCGAGCGACATGAGCAGGGTCGTCACGACGACCTTCAGCTGGATGTTGCGCCGCCACAGCCGTATCGCGGGCAGCAGCGGACGCCGCACCCAGCGCGTGAACAGCCGCAGCAGCGGGCTGCCGTTCATCCCGCCCTGGAGCACCAGCCCACCGTCGAGCACCCGGCGCAGGCGGGAGCCCCGCCCGAGCGCCGGTCCCACAGGCCGCTCCGGACGAGACCCCGACGTGGCGGGCGCCGAAGCGGCACTGTCCCGGGACACGTCAGCTCGGTCCGGCCTTGTAACCGACGCCACGGACGGTCACGACGATCTCCGGACGCTCAGGGTCCTTCTCGACCTTGGAGCGCAGCCGCTGCACATGCACGTTGACCAGGCGGGTGTCCGCCGCGTGGCGGTAGCCCCACACCTGCTCGAGGAGCACCTCACGCGTGAACACCTGCCACGGCTTACGGGCGAGCGCGACCAGCAGGTCGAACTCGAGCGGGGTCAGCGCGATCGACTGCCCCTCCCGCTTCACCGAGTGCCCGGCCACGTCGATGACCAGGTCACCTATGGCCAGCTGCTCCGGTGCCGGCTCCTCCGAACGGCGCAGGCGCGCCCGGATCCGGGCCACCAGCTCCTTCGGCTTGAACGGCTTCACGATGTAGTCGTCCGCGCCCGACTCCAGGCCCACGACCACGTCGACGGTGTCGCTCTTGGCCGTGAGCATCACGATCGGAACCCCGGACTCCGCCCTGATCAGGCGGCACACCTCGATACCGTCCCGACCGGGAAGCATCAGGTCCAGGAGCACCAGATCGGGCTTGGTCTCACGGAAAGCGGCCAGCGCCTTGTCGCCGTCGGCAACGAACGACGGCTCAAAACCTTCACCACGCAGCACAATGCCGAGCATCTCGGCCAGTGCGGTGTCGTCGTCGACGACAAGGACTCGTCCCTTCATGGACCACATCATCCCATTAGCTCATCGTTGACTGGCGTGACCTGTCACACAGCTCACGCAAGCCCTCAGCAGTCACAGGCGCCACAACGCCCCATTCGGTGACGATCGCCGTCACCAGATCCGGCGGCGTCACATCGAACGCGGGGTTGTACGCCTGCGTCCCCAGCGGTGCCACCGCGATTCCGCCACCTGCCTCCACTCCCGCCGACAGCGCCCGCGGCGCCGTGAGCTCCGTCACCTCATGCCCCGAACGCTGCTCCACCTCGATGGACGCACCGTCGGGCGTCTCCGGATCCACCGTCGTCACCGGCGCCACCACGATGAACGGCACGTGGTGGTACCGGGCCAGGACAGCGAGCGGATAGCTCCCCACCTTGTTCGCCACCGAACCGTCGGCGGCGATCCGGTCCGCCCCGATCAGCACCGCGTCCACCTCACCAGCGGCGAACAGCGAGCCCGCCGCGTTGTCCGTGAGCAGCGTGTAAGGCATCCCGTTGCGCGCGGCCTCGTACGCGGTCAGGCGCGCACCCTGGAGCAGCGGCCGCGTCTCGTCCACCCACAGCCTGCGCAACCGTCCCTCACGATGCGCCGAGAGCGCCACCGCGAACGCCGTGCCCTCCCCGCCCGAGACCAGCGCCCCGGTGTTGCAGTGCGTCAGGATCCGGTGCTGCCCGCCCGGCAGCAGCTCGTCCAGAAGCCTCAGCCCGTGTTCCGCCATCCGGGCACTGCCCTCGGCGTCCTCCCGGTGCAGCGCCCGCGCGGCGGCGAGCGCGGCACCGGCCGCCGCCTCCTCGCCCCGTGCCGCGAGCACGGCCTGATGGGCCTCCTGCGCCCGGCGCACCCCGTAGGCCAGATTGACCGCCGTCGGCCGGGCCCCGGCCAGCGCCTGCGCCGCCTCGGCCACGTCGAACCCGCGCGCGGCGGCCAGCGCCACCCCGTACGCCCCGGCGATCCCGAGCAGCGGCGCCCCGCGCACGGCCAGCGCCCGGATCGCCTGCACCAGGCCCTGCGGATCCGTGCAGACCAGCTCGGCCTCCTCGGCCGGCAGCCGGGTCTGATCGAGCAGCACGAGCACCGGCCCCTCCGCGGACTCGTCCCAGCGGATCGCCGGAATGCCGAGGGAGCCGACAGAGCCGAGGACTCCGTGGGTGTCGGCCGTCCCGGGCTGTATGTCCCCGGTGAGCCGTATGTCCTCGCCGGATTGCGCGTGCTGATCAGCCATCCGCCCAGTCTGCCCCCTGAAGCGCCGACAATTGAAGGCCTCCAGCTCTTACGGGCCCAGGTCAACCCGCGCCCACCCCATGGCACGATGGCAGCCGAACTGCCGCCGCGACCGCGGACGGGCACCTTGAAGGAGCGACGATGAACGACACTCCGGGCTGGGCAACGCCCGGATCTGCCCCGTCCGACGGCCCCGAGGACCGACGCCAGGACGACCAGCGTCCGAGCGACGACCAGAAGGACACCTCCGGCCCCAAGTGGTCCGCGGAGCAGCCGCCCCCGGCCCAGTGGTCCGCCCCCTCCGGCGGCACGGACACCGGGGCCGGCTCCGGCCAGGCCCCGCCGCCCCCGCAGGCGCCGGGCCAGGGCTGGGGCACCCCGCCCCCGGGCGGCCCCGGCGGCGGTCAGGGCTGGGGCGGAGGCTACGGCGGTTACGGCGGCTGGCAGGGCAAGCCCGCGGCCGCGAAGCCCGGTGTCATCCCGCTGCGCCCGCTCGGCGTCGGCGAGATCCTCGACGGCGCCGTCTCCACGATGCGCACGCACTGGCGCACCGTCCTCGGCATCTCGCTCGCCGTCGCCGTGCTCACCGAGATCCTCGTCGTCCTCCTGCAGGGCATCGTCCTCAAGGACGCCGCGAACTCCGAGGCCCTCCAGAACCCCGACGCCACGCCGGGCGAGGTCTTCGACGCCATGGGCGGCCTCATCGTCGGCACCGGCGCGGTCCAGATCGTCACCCTCCTCGGCACGATCATCGCCACCGCCCTGCTCACCACGGTCACCAGCCGGGCCGTGCTCGGAAAGTCCGTCACCCTCGGCGAGGCCTGGCGCGACGCCCGCCCGCAGATCCTGCGCCTGCTCGGCTTGACCCTGCTCCTGCCGCTGATCGCCGTCGTGATCGTCTTCGTGGGCGCGGTCCCCGGCATCCTCCTGGCAATCTTCGGCTCGGCCGACGCCGGCGCCGCCCTCGGCATCCTCGGCGGCATCGTCGGCTTCGTCATCGCGATCTGGCTCATGATCCGCTTCTCCCTCGCCTCCCCGGCGCTGATGCTGGAGAAGCAGACCGTCGGCAAGGCGATGAGCCGCTCCGTGAAGCTCGTCCGCGGCTCCTGGTGGCGCGTCTTCGGCATCCAGATCCTCGCCTCGCTCATCGCGGGCGTCGTCGCGTCGATCATCCTCGTGCCCTTCACCGTGATCGCGGGCGCGGTCAGCGGCGACGGCATGAGCACCTTCCTCGACTCCGGCGGCGACGCCGGCTGGGCCTTCCTGATCATCAGCGGCATCGGCGCCGTGGTCGGCTCCACGATCACCTTCCCGATCACCGCGGGCGTGACCGTGCTGCTCTACATCGACCAGCGCATCCGCCGCGAGGCCCTCGACCTGGAGCTCGCCCGCGCCGCGGGCCTCCAGGACTACGCCGACACCCCCGGCACCACCCCGGGGAGCTGATGGAGTGAGCGCACTGGGGGGAGTGCTCACCGCGCCGGCCCTGCTGACGCGCGCCGGCGGCGACGAGCCGCCGGTCACCATCTCGCGGGAAGCCGCGCGCGAGGCCGCCCGCGACGAGCTGTCCAAGCCCGCGTACCACGAGAACGACCCGAGCTGGTACATGCGCGCCCTCGACGCGTTCTGGGACTGGGTCGGCGACCTCTTCTCCGCCGCGTCCGGCGCCACTCCAGGCGGCGCGGTCGGCCTCGTCGTCATCGTCCTGGCCGTCCTCGCCGCCGGCGCCGCCCTCTGGTGGCGCCTCGGCACCCCCCGCCGCCTCCCCCGCACCGAGGCCCCGCTCTTCGACGACCGCCCCCGCAGCGCCGCCGAACACCGCGCCGCCGCCGAGGCCCACGCCGCCCAGGCCCACTGGAACCAGGCCGTCCAGGAACGCATGCGCGCCCTCGTCCGCTCCCTGGAAGAACGCGCCCTCCTCGACCCCCGCCCCGGCCGCACCGCCGACGAAGCCGCCACCGAGGCCGCCCGCCCGCTCCCCGGGCACGCCGAGGCCCTCCGCGCGGCGGCCCGCACCTTCGACGACATCGCGTACGGCGGCCGCACCGCCACCGCCGCCATGTACGCCGCCCTGACCACCCTGGACACCGAGGTCACCCGCACCACCCCCACCCTCCCCGAGGGAGCCCTCCGGTGACCCCCCAGAACCCCGGCACCCCGCGCCGCCCAGACGCCCCGAACTCCCCCGGCCACACCCCGGTCACCCCTCCGGCGCACCCTTCCGCTCCGCACACCCCCGGTCGCCCGCACACCAGCGACCCGACGCCGGAACCCGACGCGCCGCACCGTGACCGGACCGGCCCCCTGGCCACCCCCGGCCGGCCCGCACGCCCCGAAGACGGCCCGAGCCCCGACGCCCCGCACCCCACGGAGCAGCCCCCGGCCGCACCCCCGCACCCCTCGCCTCACACACCTCACCCCGCACCCCACCCGGCTGCTCACACCACTCCCTCGCCGACGCCACCCCCCGGCCCGACGACCGGGGCGACGACGACCCTCACCGCACCCCCGCCGACGCCCCCGACCCCCGGCACCGGCGGCACCTCCACCACCCCCACCGTCCGCCAGGTATGGACCCGCACGCGTGGCATCGCCCTCGCCCTCGTCCTCCTCCTGATCGCCGGCATCGCGATCGCCGCCGTCCGCTCCGGAGAACGGCACGGCACGCTCGACCCCCGCTCCGCCGACCGCTTCGGCAGCCGCGCCGTGGCCGAACTCCTCGCCGACCGCGGCGTCGACACCCGCGTCGTCACCACCGCGCCCGAGGCCCGCGCCGCGGCCGGCCCCGACACGACCCTCCTCGTCGCCGTCCCCGACCTGCTGACGCCCCACCAGCAGCGCCGCCTCGCCGCGACGGCACACGGCCCCGGCGCCGCCGGCCGCACCGTCCTCGTCGCCCCCGGCACCTCCGCCGTGGAACGACTCGCCCCAGGCGTCACCGCCGACCCCGAACCCGCCCCGGACACCACACTCGACCCCGAGTGCAGCCTCCCCGAGGCCCGCCGCGCCGGCCCCGCGGACACCGGCGGACTCCGCTACGGCACGACACTCCCCGACGCCGACACCTGCTACCCGAGCAACGGCTCCGCCACCCTCCTGCGCCTCCCCACGCTCCCCTCGGACACCGGCACCGCAGACCGCACCGGCGACACCGTGATCCTCGGCGCCCCCGACATCCTCCTCAACGACACCCTCGACGAGCAGGGCAACGCCTCGCTCGCCCTCCAACTCCTCGGTACCCGCCCCCACTTGGTCTGGTACCTCCCCTCCCTCTCCGACACCTCGGCCGCCACCGACGCGCAGAACCAGCGCGGCTTCTTCGACCTGATCCCCAAGGGCTGGCTCTGGGGCACACTCCAGCTCTTCATCGCTGCAGCCCTCGCCGCCCTCTGGCGCGCCCGCCGCCTCGGCCCCCTGGTCCCCGAGCGCCTCCCCGTCACGATCCGCGCCTCCGAGACCACCGAAGGCCGCGCCCGCCTCTACCGCAAGGCGAACGCCCGCGACCGCGCCGCAGCCGCCCTGCGTCTCTCCACCCGCACCCGGCTCGCCCCCCTCATCGGCGTCCCCCCGTCCCAGGCCCACACGCCCGAGACCTTCCTCCCCGCCCTGGCCCGCCAACTCCCCACCCCGGACCGGGACCTGCACACCCTCCTCTTCGGCCCGCCCCCCGCGACCGACGCAGCACTCATCGCACTCGCCGACCACCTCGACGCCCTCGAAAGAGAGGTACGCCATTCATGATGGACCCGACCACTGACAACGCCGGGCCCACGACCGATCCCCGCAGCTCACGGGCTTCCCTGGAAGCCCTGCGCGCCGAGATCGCCAAGGCCGTGGTCGGCCAGGACCCCACCGTCACGGGCCTGGTCGTGGCCCTCCTGTGCCGCGGCCACGTCCTCCTCGAAGGCGTGCCCGGAGTCGCCAAGACCCTCCTCGTCCGCGCCCTCGCCGCCTCCCTCGAACTCGACACCAAACGCGTCCAGTTCACCCCCGATCTGATGCCGAGCGACGTCACCGGCTCCCTGGTCTACGACACCCGCACCTCGGAGTTCTCCTTCCAGCCGGGCCCCGCCTTCACCAACCTCCTCCTCGCGGACGAGATCAACCGCACCCCGCCCAAGACCCAGTCCTCCCTCCTGGAAGCCATGGAGGAACGCCAGATCACGGTCGACGGCACCCCGCGCCCCCTCCCCGACCCATTCATGGTCGTCGCGACCCAGAACCCGGTGGAGTACGAGGGCACGTACCCCCTCCCCGAAGCCCAGCTGGACCGCTTCCTCCTCAAGCTCAACGTCCCGCTGCCCACCCGCCAGGACGAGATCGACGTCCTCACCCGGCACGCCGGCGGCTTCAACCCCCGCGACCTGCGCGCCGCCGGCATCCGCCCCGTCGCCACCGCCGCCGACCTGGAAACAGCCCGCGCCGCCGTCGCCAAGACCACGATCTCCCCCGAGATCACGGGCTACGTCGTCGACATCTGCCGCGCGACGCGGGAATCGCCCTCCCTCACCCTCGGCGTCTCCCCGCGCGGAGCCACCGCCCTGCTCGCCACGGCCCGCGCCTGGGCCTGGCTGACCGGCCGCGACTACGTCACCCCCGACGACGTCAAAGCCCTGGCCCTGCCGACCCTCCGCCACCGCATCCAGCTCCGCCCGGAGGCCGAGATGGAGGGCGTCACCCCGGACTCCGTGATCAACGCGATCCTCACCCACGTCCCCGTCCCCCGCTGACGAGGCCGGAGCCGAGAGAACCGACATGGCCCTCACCGGACGCACGGCCCTGCTCGCCGCGCTGGGCTCCCTCCCCGTAGGGATCTGGGAGCCCAGCTGGACGGGCATCCTTGCCGTGAACACCCCGCTGGCCCTGGCCTGCGCCTGCGACTTCGCCCTGGCCGCCCCCGTACGCCGCCTGCGCCTCACCCGCTCCGGCGACACCTCCGTACGCCTCGGCGACCCGGCCGACGTCACGCTCACCGTCACCAACCCCTCGCGCCGCCCCCTGCGCGCCCAGCTCCGCGACGCCTGGCCGCCGAGCACGTGGCGCCCCGGCACCGAGTACGCCTCGTCCCGCCTCCGCGTCACAATCCCCGCGGGCGAACGCCGCCGCGTGACGACCCGCCTGCTCCCCACTCGCCGAGGCGACCGCAAAGCCGACCGCGTCACGGTCCGCTCCTACGGGCCACTCGGCCTCTTCACCCGCCAGGGCACCCACGACGTCCCCTGGACGCTGCGCGTCCTCCCGCCGTTCCACAGCCGCAAGCACCTGCCCTCGAAGCTGGCCCGCCTCCGTGAACTCGACGGCCGCACAAGCGTCCTGACCAGGGGCGAAGGAACCGAGTTCGACAGCTTGCGCGAATACGTTCCGGGCGACGACACCCGATCCATCGACTGGCGCGCGACCGCCCGCCAGTCCGCCGTCGCCGTCCGCACCTGGCGCCCGGAACGGGACCGCCACATCCTGCTCGTCCTCGACACGGGCCGCACCTCGGCCGGCCGCGTCGGCGACGCCCCACGCCTCGACGCCTCCATGGACGCCGCCCTCCTGCTGGGCGCCCTGGCCTCCCGCGCCGGCGACCGCGTCGACCTCCTCGCCTACGACCGCCGCATCCGCGCCCTCGTCCAGGGCCGCACCGCGGGCGATGTCCTCCCGGCGCTGGTCAACGCGATGGCCCTGCTGGAGCCGGAGCTGGTCGAGACAGACGCCCGCGGCCTGACCGCGACGGCCCTGCAGACCGCTCCCCGCCGCTCGCTCATCGTTCTTCTCACGTCGCTGGACGCGGCCCCCGTGGAAGAGGGCCTTCTCCCGGTCCTCTCCCGCCTCACCAAGCGCCACACGGTGATCGTGGCTTCGGTGGCGGACCCCGCGATCGAAACGATGGCAGCGGCCCGCGGCACCACGGAAGCGGTCTACAACGCGGCCTCGGCAGCCCAGACGAAGGCGGAACGCCTCCGCACCGCCGACCAACTGACCCGCCACGGCGTAACGGTCGTGGACGCGACCCCCACCGAACTGGCCCCGGCCCTGGCCGACGCCTACCTCGCCCTCAAATCCGCCGGCCGCCTCTAGTCCCGCCCCGTTCCACCCAGGGGCGGCGGCCTCGGACGGAATACCCCCGTAAACGCAGAAAACCCCGGACCGTGTCCCGGTCCGGGGCTTTCTTCAAAATTTGTTCGGCGGCGTCCTACTCTCCCACAGGGTCCCCCCTGCAGTACCATCGGCGCTGTGAGGCTTAGCTTCCGGGTTCGGAAT